>DJFO01000396.1 GCA_002432555.1 Marinagarivorans sp. UBA5870 | reverse complement strand
GACGATGTTATCTATAGTGGTTCCCTTCCTCAACGAGATCGACCAAATGGCCGATTTGGTTGCGCACCTCCGAGAATGGCAAGAGAAAGGGTGCGAGGTGCTTCTGGTGGACGGAGGCAGTGAGGACGGTTCCGAAAAAGTCGCCGAGGCCGGCGGTCTTAAGGTTGTGAGGTCGCAGCGCGGTCGAGCGGCTCAAATGAATGCGGGAGCGCGGGTGGCTCGGGGCGACGTTATTATCTTTTTGCACGCCGACACCCGGCTGCCATCCGGTTCTGATACCGAAATTCTCCAAGTGATGTCCGCAAGTCGCCGCGTGTGGGGGCGATTTGACGTCAGGATAACAGGACGGGCTTTTCTNNCGGCTTTCCCGATCAACCCTTGATGGAAGATATAGAAATTTCCCGGCGATTGAAGTCTCTCTCACGCCCAATATGCCTTAACCTTAAAGCGACAACCTCCGGTCGGCGGTGGGAAAGTCACGGGGTATTCAATACAACCTGGTTGATGTGGCGTCTGCGTTGGGCTTACTGGCGCGGTGCATCCCCGGAATCGTTGAAAAACAGGTACCCGTAACGCGTTTGCAATAATCCTCATTGCGCAGATGTTCGTTGAAGCGGTTAGGGGCTCGAGGTTTATCACACGGTAACTTTCCGGTCNNGGATTTTGTAGATTTTTATTGCAAGAATCCATGGTTATGTGTAAGTTGAAAAGCCTCATCATTGATCGACGTGTCTCAAACAGCGAAAAACCTTTCGCCGGAGTGCCGGTTATCACTTCTCAGATTTTGGGGCTGACTATCATACGTCAAGCTAATCGGCATACGTTAAGCTAATCGGTTCGATCTTTCTCGTGGCACCAAGCTAGGAGCACGCTAATGACATCAGAATCGAAAATAGAGCTCAGCCCCGACCGTCCAACATCTCCTTTTCTCAATCTCTTGATCAAGCCGTCTGCTGTCGTAATAGCTTTTGTAGTGACAGTGTTGATCATGTTTTTGCTTGCCAAATCCAGGCTGCTAGCGCCGATTTTTATAGTGGTTGCCGGCTGCGCTACAGCGGTCATATTCACGTTGTGGATAATATGGCGATCAGGTCGATCGAATACGCTGAAGTGGATGTTGACATTGCTCTGTATTTCGCTTGTTTTAGCGGCGCTCGGGTTCAGAACCTACAATCGCTATCACACCGCGGCAGTCATGAACATTCCAGTTCGAGAGTTTTCAAATGCCGAGTACCCGGAAGATCCGGCGTTACGCAGTGCGCATCACGGCAAGTACAATGGCAGAGAATTGGTATTGACCCAGCGTGACGCATCCCATTTCGACTTTGTGTTCGAACCTATGTCACCCCATGTTGCGAAAGTCACTTTCCGCAACATAGACGTTGGTTTGATGACTCCTAACCTCCCGGCGTGGAGCCTGGACGATCCTGGCCTGCTGCGGATCGCGATCACCGATCGGCAGTGGAATCGACAGCAGGTCCAGTTTCCCGCCGGATCCCTTCACATTGAAGTGGAAGGCGGCGATGGATTCGAAAAAACGAACTTGGTCAGCGCAGAGCTGGCAAAAAATTGCCTGAATGCTGGATTGTGGGAGTTGCAGTTATTTACCAACGAAAACGGTAACAAGTCACTTTACTACCAAGGCTGGTTTACGTTTCCTCTCGGACATTACAAGCAGATATTCGAACGATCCACGGGATTGTCGTACCGCAACCATTTTTACTATCTCGAGCATTGGGTCGACCCGGCAGGCACGCCGATAGCGCTGTCAAAGTTGCGCAAAGTAGTTGCAGAGCGTGAGATTGTTGCCGCATTTGATCCCGCCGAAAAAATTCTTTCCTCCGGAGAGCAACTGAGAAAGAGGCGAACCTTGCTGGCCGAAAACGCCGTTGCGTGGAACGACTTCTATAAATCGTCCAACAGTGTCCAATTTGCTGCTTTCATTCCCCCCGGCCGCTACAGCGTCGACCGGCCTTGGGGGAATGAATACAGCGGAATCGATCAGCTCAAAAAAACTGTTCTGCGCGACATCCGTTCCCCAGGAGCAGAGAATCCATTGCATGAAGTTGAAATGGTATTTGAGAGTAGCGCAGGCCCGGGGATCAGTCGATTCTTCGTCAGCGGATTCGATTTGCGATCATTGCCGCAACTTCCCGCGGCTGACTATCCCAAGGGCATGTACATGCCAATGGGTATAGGAATTCCCCCGTTTTTTCAGGCTTATGAACCACTCACAAAAAGCCCTCCTCATTTAAGTCCGTATTTCAGCGTTCTGCTTGACGCAAATGACCGCTGGATTGATCATCACAGATCTGCCATAGACGGAATCGTCATGCATCGTGACGAAGTAAAAGAGGATGTCGTACACGCTTACTTTCTGTCATATGAGCGACATACTTTGATTAACCATATCGCTTTTTCCATAAACTGAGATTCTTTGTAAAAGTCACGGAAGCCTGAATGGGAGCCGGTGAGGTCGTATCGACTTCCTTAGCGAAAGCTATGTGCGCTGACGTGCGGGATCTTTGATTGAAGTTGCGCTGATTTCGAATCATCCCTGAGGTCACCGGTTTTGGTTGCCTCCCCTCTGGACAGCGAGAGTCACCGATTGGCGCTTGTGTCCGCTTATCCGCGGAAACCGTATTTATTACTCCTCGAGTGTAAGATGAAATCAACTTTGCCATTGCTGGAAATTACCGACTTCCCAGAGCTTCGCCGTCAAGCTTTGAAGATTCTGCAGGTCAATTTGGGCTACCGATGTAATCAGACCTGTGTACATTGCCACGTCAATGCTGGCCCCACTCGGAAAGAAATGATGCATTCGGATGTTTTAGACCTTATTCCGGATGTGCTGACGGCGAGAGGCTTGAAAATACTGGATCTCACAGGCGGTGCGCCGGAGCTGCATGAAGGTTTTCGTCGTTTGGTGGAAACCGCGACTCAATTGGAAGTAAAGGTGATCGACCGGTGTAACCTCACGATTTTGTCGGAACCGGGTCATGAGGATTTAGCGCAGTTCCTCGCCAGACACCGGGTTGAAGTAACGGCGTCTATGCCGTGTTATTTAGCGGAAAATGTAGACCGACAGCGTGGCAAAGGTGTGTTCAATCGAAGCATCGATGCACTGCAAAAACTCAATGAACTGGGCTACGGTTACCCCGACACCGGCCTGGTGCTAAACCTTGTATATAATCCTTCTGGTCCTAATCTCCCGCCGGATCAGAAGATGCTAGAAGCCGACTACAAACGCGAACTCTGGGAGCGTTTTGGCATTCGCTTCAATTCACTTTTTACTCTGACAAACATGCCTATTCAGCGCTTCGGGAGCACGCTGGTCTCCCAAGGGCTATTTGCCGACTATATGCAGTTGCTCAAGAAAAATTGCCGTCCGGAAAACCTCAGTGGCGTCATGTGCCTGGATACGGTCAGTGTCGACTGGCAGGGTTACCTTTACGACTGCGACTTTAACCAGCAGCTCAAGCTACCCGTCATCGGAAAGCGGCTCCATTTAAGGGATCTGTTATTGGAGGACATCGATGGTAAGCCAATAAGAGTGGCGGACCACTGTTACGGCTGCACTGCGGGGCAGGGGAGTAGTTGTGGTGGGGCGCTAAATTAAGTTTAAACCCTTGAGGTCGGAAATGAATACAATCGAAATCGGAATCATTGGTGGCAGCGGCCTTTATCATATCGAGGGGCTTGTTAATGCCGTGTCAATGGAGGTCAACACCCCGTTTGGACGAACCTCGGATTCTATCCTCACTGGCAACATTGATGGTGTAAATGTAGCGTTTCTTGCTCGTCACGGTCGAGGCCACCACCTGCTTCCAACCGAAGTACCTTATCGAGCGAATATTTATGCACTTCGCAGCCTTGGGGTGCGGTATTTATTGTCCTTTTCGGCGGTCGGTTCACTGAGCGAGGCCATTGCCCCGTTGGACATGGTAATCCCCGATCAGTACATCGACCTCACAAAATATCGAACGTCCAGCTTTTTCGGCGGCGGTCTGGTTGCGCATGTCTCGATGGCGCGCCCTATGTGTGAACAATTAGGTGCGCTCCTGGCGGACGCGGTTTCGAACGTTGCTCCGGAGGTCGAGCTGCATCGAAGCGGCACCTATTTGTGCATCGAGGGTCCCCAGTTTTCCAGCCGGGCGGAATCCGCATGGTATCGAGCCATGGGAGCCAAGGTTATCGGAATGACAAACATGCCGGAGGCGAAGCTTGCTCGAGAGGCTCAAATGGCCTATGCATCGCTTTCAATGGTGACGGACTATGACTGTTGGCATCCGACGGAAGAATTCGTCACTGCTAGTACGGCAATCCAGAATTTAATGAAAAATGCGGATCGGGCACAGAAAGTGGTTAAAGAGGTCGTGCGTATACTTGGGGACGCTCGACCGCAATCCTCTGCGCATACCGCGTTGGTTACCGCATTGGTTACGCCACAGGAGCGGCTGACTTCCCCACAACGCGAGATGCTGGCTGTTCTACTCGGGACGTCATGACCGTTTCGATAGGCATTGTTCAGTTCCATCGCGGATTCGGCCGCAGCTTTCGGAATGGGCGGTCGGTGAACGACGCGTGAAAAATCTTCTGTTGGTGGGTGGCGGCCACGCTAATCTGTTTTTACTCCGCGCTCTGTCGGCGGTCGGAACGCGCAAACTCGTCGAAACGCAAAAACTTAAACTTACCCTCGTGTCTCCCAGCCGCTGGTTTTATTATTCTGGCATGTTGCCCGGGTGGATAGCCGGCCGTTACACCCTGGATGATCTGCGAATTGACCTCATACCTTTGTGCGAAGCTGCTGGAGTAACTTTTATTCAGCAGTCGGTTGCGGCGTTGGACGCAAACAGCAGAATGGTTTTCCTGGCCGACGGCAGAAAATTGGAATATGACTTATTGAGCCTGGCGTGTGGTGGGGAAAGCGCATCGGTAGAAAAGGTAGATCAGGACTTCAGAATTTTGCCCCTTCGCCCTATTGAAAAATTCTGTGGCGCTTGGAGTAGTTTCGGCGAGGCCGATCGCATAGCAGTAGTTGGCGGCGGCGCCGGAGGTATAGAGGTTGCACTGGCAATTGCAAACCGATCGCGATCACAATGCCAGGTTACTCTCATTGCCGGGGACGAAGGTATTGGTCCTGGTATGCCTGGAAGCGCACAAAACCATGTTCTGCGCGAATTGAAAGCAACCGGCATTCAAGTAGTCCAAGCCCGCGTCACGAATTTTGGACCTCCGCTCGAGTTGAGCACAGGTGTACGTNNGTTACAGTGATCCCAGCCACGGGTGTCGTCGCGCCGGATTGGGTGCGACAATCTGGACTCGCCGTAAGCCGACTGGGGTTTGCGTGCGTCGACGCCTTTCATCGCAGTATCTCGCACAAGGAAGTCATGGCTGCGGGTGATGTCTGCGATCGAGTGGACGTTCTCATGGACCGGTCTGGGGTCAATGCCGTTCGTGCGGGTAAAATCGTGGCGAGCAACATCTTAGCGACTTTAACGAATGGATCGCTCAAGGCCTTCGTGCCGAGACGCTGGGTGCTTTATTTGATATCAACAGGAAACGGTTCTGCTATCGCCGTTTGGGGGCGTTTTACCATCAAGGGAAATTTTGTTTGGTACTTGAAAGACCGCATCGATCGCAGATTTTTAAGACAATTTGATAAAGAAGTTGCGGGCGGGTGCTAACCAGGAAAATCTATGAAAAAAATTCCGCTCATTATTGTATTTATAGTCCTTTTGGCTGGCTTTTTCCTGTTGGATCTCAATCAGTATTTGACTCTTAAACAACTTCAGGCGAGCCAGGGGGCGTTCCAGCGAGAATTTCTTGAGAAGCCTGTGGAGATTGCGGCGGGGTTNNCACTTTCTCTGCCGGGCGCAGCCATTTTAACTATAGCCGCTGGTATGTTATTCGGTCTCTGGTTAGGCACCTTAATGGTTTCCTTCGCATCGAGTATTGGTGCCACACTCGCTTTCTTAATGTCCCGTTTGCTTTTGCGCGATTGGGTCCAAAGGCGGTTCGGTCGGAGACTTTCTGCAATCAACCGAGGCATCGAGGAGGAAGGAGCCTTTTACCTTTTTACCTTAAGATTGTTACCCATTTTTCCGTTCTTTTTAATCAATCTTGCCCTAGGCCTGACTCCGATGAAAGTTTGGACTTTCTACTGGGTCAGCCAGGTTGGAATGCTGGCCGGCACGATAATCTATGTAAATGCCGGCACACAACTCGCCAACATCAGCACGCCGGCGGACGTACTCTCGCCGATGCTGCTCGCGTCATTGGGGTTATTGGGCGTGTTCCCTTGGGTGGTAAAATGTTGTTTCCGTTTTTTTCGTGGCAGACGGATCTATCAAAAATGGCGTAGGCCGAAGTTTTATGATTGTAATGTCGTTGTTATAGGCGGAGGTGCCGCGGGCCTGGTGACTGCGTATATTGCTGCCGCTGTTAAAGCGAAGGTGACCTTGATTGAAGCTCAAAAAATGGGGGGCGATTGTCTCAACTATGGCTGCGTACCAAGCAAGGCTTTGATTCGCAGCGCCAAAATCGCGCATGAAATTCGCAACGGCGGAGCTTTCGGTTTTGAGCCTAGCGCACCGAGATTTCGCTTTCAGGCGGTGATGCAGCGGGTGCATGAAGTCATTGCAGATGTCGCGCCGCACGATAGCGTGGAACGTTATACGCNNGGTTCAGGGATACGCCAGGATCCTAGACCCCTGGACCGTCGAAGTCGCACTCAACGACGGAGGCACTCGACGTTTGACGGCGCGTGCGATTGTCATTGCTGCTGGTGCCGAACCTGTAGTACCGCCGATTCCCGGGTTGGACGAGGTTGGCTATCTGACGACGGATACGCTGTGGGACGCTCTGCTTGGCCAAGATGATCCTCCCGCTCGGTTGGCGATTTTAGGAGGAGGTCCGATCGGTTGTGAACTGGCTCAAGCATTTGCCCGATTGGGATCGAACGTCACGCTGATCGAGCGGGGCGAACGTCTGATGGCGCTCGAGGATGCGGACGCTGCAGAAATAGTGAGCAGTCATCTCGAAGCGGATGGGGTGCGGGTTTTGACCGAGCACTCTGTGCTCAAATGCGCGCGCGATAATGACCAAAAGTTTCTGGTGGCGAAATACAAAGGACTGGAATATCGCTTCGAGTTCGACGTGCTCATTTGCACCGTGGGGCGCAGAGCCCGACTATCCGGTTATGGCTTGGAGGCACTAGGTATCCCGACCCAGCGCACCATCTGCACCAACGAATATCTGGAGACACTTTACCCGAATATCTATGCAGCGGGCGATGTGGCAGGCCCGTTTCAATTTACGCATACCGCCGCGCATATGGCTTGGTATGCAACGGTGAACGCCCTCTTTGGGCAGTTCAAGCGCTTCAAAGTGGATTATTCGGTAATTCCCCGGACAACATTCGTCGACCCAGAGGTCGCTAGAGTAGGGCTCAATGAACAGGACGCAAAGGAACAAGGCGTTCTCTACGAGGTAACGCGGTTTGAAATTTCTGACTTGGATCGCGCAATCACGGACAGTACCAGGTGCGGCTTCGTTAAAGTGCTTACGGTTCCCGGAAAAGATCGAATCTTGGGCGTCACTATAGTCGGTGCCCAGGCGGGTGAGTTACTCGCTGAATATGTTCTCGCCATGCGGTGTGGCCTCGGCCTTAACAAAATACTGGGTACAATACATTCCTATCTAACAATGGCCGAAGCAAACAAATATGCGGCGGGCGAATGGAAAAAAGCTCATGCGCCGGTGGCACTGCTCCGAATACTGGCTCACTATCACCGCTGGCGCAGAGGCCGCTCAGCTGTTTGATGGTTAGGGTTTGCGTCGCTAACACTAATCTTGGGAGATCTACAATGAACCCAACGGGTTTACTTTGTGACTGTACTGGGGTTCAACGTTGACGGAAGTTCAGTCGGTTGGCACAGCTATAGTAATTTTTGCCAAAGCACCCATCGCGGGTTATGCCAAAACACGGCTGATCCCTGCACTTGGTGAGGCCGGAGCTGCGGAACTTGCTCGACAGATGCTCCTGCAGTCTGTAGCCGAAGCTATTGCCGCAGATGTCGGACCCGTGATTTTGGCCGCGGCGCCGAGCGTCAGTCATCCAATTTGGAAGGAAATATCCCTGCCTGAGCATTTGCTTTGGCGAGATCAAGGTGGGGGCGATCTGGGTGAGCGGTTGGCGCGAGGTGCACAGTGGGCTCTAGAGCGAAATTCGCAAGTGTTGCTAATGGGCACCGATTGTCCACAATTGACGGCTCCGCGTATCCGTGAAGCCGCAGCTCAACTTTCGCGTGCCGACGTATGTATGGTTCCGGTGGCTGATGGCGGTTATGCATTGCTCGGATTGAAACACACGCACACTCAGCTATTTGAAAAAGTCGCGTGGAGCACTGCGGAGGTTTCCTCGGTAACTCGATCGCGCTGCGCAGCTGCAGGCCTCATCCTGGCGGAGATGCCTGAATTGCATGACGTAGACGAACCAGCGGATTTAAAATGGCTTCGTCATCCGGTGGTTTGAGTTGCCAAGCCAATGTACGAAACTTTGACAGCCCCCGCCATCAAGATGCCATAACATAGGTACACCCGCTGTCTCGTCCCCGCGCGCCACTGGATGGGCGAATTCAGTTTCAACGAGTTGGTTGGCCACCGGCGTCAACTGCCTCTGCTCGGCGGGTTTGATTGGTGTAACTGTCCAAGAAAACAATCGCCTTCGCCGAAAGCACCGGCGCCTCCGAGCCGCCATGCGAAAAAAAATCACCCACTCCTCCAACAGGCCACATCAGGCCGGGGCCGCCGACAAAATCTATAGCGTTGTCGTCACCCCGAAAATCGACCCAGTAAGTTGCGATTAAACAATCGTCTTTGAATATTTCGTATTCATAGTTATCAAACGACTCTCTGGCCATGTTTGTTCGCTCTACTCTGTAGCTCATACATAACTCCCTTTCTGCGCTCTTGTGGCAGTCGCATGCGCCGCCTTAAATAACCTGAAGATGGTTGCAGCGCCCGGTAAAGTTTTCGTGCGGGCACCTGCTGTGTCGCGCCAAGCTACCTGCAATAGGTTGGAGCGTCAAGGTTTTCATTTGGGAGGCAATCGCACCCGCGTGTTGTGCTAGGAAACGAAACAAAACATCATTTGCGCTCTGGTGAGACAGATCGCTGGTGAGTGTGCGGCCTGCGATACTCACCAGAGCACAGCGAGCGCGAATCCCTTCGCCATCGGAAAGCTTTTCGTGCATGAACTTCAAAACTTTCGCATCGAAGTCGGTCTTGACTGTTCTCACCGGGGCATTTGCTGCAATGCGGATTTGCCGAGCGAACCGCTTCGGGTTTCGTGGAGGCTTAAATTTATAAGAGAACCTTTTGCTGCGGACTGCCGGATTGTTTGTGTTCGAATTCCGCCAGTGGATTCTCCGGCTATGATGAAGGTCGGCCGCTGATGTGCTCTGTCATTGTTACGTCGTACGCCCAGGGTTGACCCGTCACTCAATGATCTGATCCAGCGCCCGGATTAGCTGCGAGTGTCACTCGGTGAGACGGCCAAATTTCCTATCCCTATAAGGCGGATTTTGATGAGATCACAGGAAGTGACTACAATAACTACAGAGACTAAGATTCCGGTTGATACCTTTGGCCGAGCGATGCTTTCAAACAACTGTTATGGACAATACCAATGCCCCAAATTTTAAAGTCTGGACTGCTGCTCACCTTAGGTGCTTTGCTTGGGATCGCGGCAATGACCGCTAAGCACGAAATTACCGGAGGTACGGGTGAGCGACATGCTATGAATGACGAGATGCTTAATTGCCCCAAAGGTAGCACAGCAAGATGGGAGCGGTGGGGAGGCCCGGTTAAACAGGGGTGGGCACACTATTGCCAAATGAATCATGGCACGTACCACGTTTGGATTGACAACAAGTTATACATAGAAGGGCAGTTTCATTTCGGAGAAAAAGCCGGTGAGTGGTTAATTAGGAATGGGGCCGACGATACGGTATTGAAGCAGCAATATGAGCCGTCAAAACCCGCCCCTACACCTGGCAATGATGGCAGCGAATAGGGGCTTAATAGCAAGCTTCTTTCGGCCGCGAAGCGGCTGCCGCGAGGTCCGTCAATGTTCATGGCATCAAAATGCCGGAGTGGAGCTAACGCCTTGACGGTCAGCTGAAGTCTTCATTGTTGTGGAAAGCTGAAGTCCTCATTGTTCTGGAAAAAAGTGCAGCAATTCCTTCCTTTTTCCTTAGATCGGTAAAGAGCTTTATCGGCACGTTCGAGCGCTGCGTCGAAGCTCTCATCAAGACGACTCTGAGTGATCCCTACGCTGATGGTAACAAAAATGGGCTCACTACTCCCCTCTTTGAAGATTGGATTTGCTGCGACCTTTTCTCGCAGTTTTTCAGCGTAGGCGAGGAGATTTTCCGGATAGCTTTCGCGAGTGACGATCACGAACTCTTCGCCGCCCCATCGAGCAATTTGATCATAGTCCCGTGATGCTTGTCTCAGCGACTCGGCAACTTTGACCAGAACTCTGTCTCCCAGGGCGTGCCCGTACGTATCATTGAATTTCTTAAAGTGGTCGATATCGATAACGATAATGGCAAGGCCATTTTCATTTTTCAGGTCTAGGTTTTTGCTAACAATCTCGTGTATAGCGCGACGATTGAGAAGCTGCGTGAGTTCATCTTTGAACGCTGCGGAGCGCAGCTTCTGGTTGTACTCATTGAGCGCATCAAGTGATTTTTGCGCTGCGCGGTGACGGTTGTAAAGGGTATAAACCCGGAATGTTCCCTCTAAGCTAAGCAATGCGGCGAAAGCGAGAATGATTGCCAAATAGAAATTTTCTTTGCTGATCCAATCTCCAACAAATGTGATTGACCTTACTTCGAAGTAATGCTTGCTGTGAGGCGGCTGCTCTTTGATCTCAACGGTGATGGCTCGTATTCTGTCGAAACGCGCATCAGATTCCATGCGGTGAAGAGCAAATTGATTCACCCACCAATCGCTTGCTTTAAACTCTTTAAGGCGAACGTAAACAGGCTCGTGAAGTTCTGAAGTTGCAATGCCAACACTTTGCGGCCGAAATTGACGGCCGGGATTCGCCAAGTCTATCGCAGGCTCGTGGTTTTGGAGTGACAAATGAATGAATTTTGCTGGACCTCGGTAATCGATATCCATCCAAACCCCGGAGTAGCCACTTAGGTCTAGAGATATTTCAGGTGAGATTGCGGTTGCAAAGGCTAGGTCAGCGAGCAATCCATCGTGCGTCACCACCGTGTTATCGACGAATACGCAGCTGTTGCCACACATATTGAATGAACCCGCATCGCCGATAGTGCATTCGATGGCAGTGCTGCTTTCGTTTTTGTATTCGAACCGGGTATTACCCCCGGAAGACGCATCGCTGAAACCACCCCACCACACCTGCGAGCCTGGATAGATTTCTAAATTTTTTTTAGGAATATACGGAAAGGAAATCAAAGCCACGACCGCAGTGACGACCAACGCGATTTTTGCTGTATTAAGATGTCTTGAAACCGAGGGAGTTTTGTCCATCATAAGGGCGAAGAGGCACGCAAGTGTGTTTAGATCGAGTATAGTTACTTCAGGGTATCAGCTTCGAAGTGACTTAATATCCGTTCGCTCTAAAACGTATAAGTTTTCATCGTTCAGTAATATAAGCGCTGGGCGGGTAAGGAGTGCCGATGACAGCTGACGAGTCGGGCAAATCCGGCTATTTCCTATTACTCGAACTGCCGCATGAAGCAGGGCTTCCGAGCGGACCCTAACAAGTTCAAGGTGCGAGTGAAGTCTCTGCGGAATTTGTAGAGGCTGCTTTCGGGTAACGAGGGAGCTTCTTCGCAATGAACTGCACGACTGAGGCCATCCCTGAATGGCCCTCTCCCTCGGAAACTTCTCTTTCAATCTCACGCAAAAGAATTGGTTCGAGTCGGGGAAATTCTTGGCGGATCTTATCTACCGTCATGAGCATATCAACATCCTTAGGTCCGCCCGTATCTCGCGATAACTGATTCTCGGAGTAAGCCTCTAGGATGAAGATTCCATCAGGCTTTAACGACCGTTCTATTAGTGGATACAGCCTGTTTCGTACTGCGCTCGGAAGATGCGCCGAGATCGAAACTACAGAACCATAATGATTTTTATCTGGTTCAAATACTGATAAATCCGCAACGATGGTCTGGATTTCTAGGTTACGTGATTTAGCCAGTTCTCTGGCTTTTTCTAACGCGACTCGGGAAATATCCACTCCGAGGACGGCTAGTCCACAAGACGCAAGGAAAACAGCATTGCGACCCTCACCCTCCGAAAGCGACAGTACCGGTCCACGCAGAAGGCCGCGGTGCTCTACCAAAAATGAATTCGGTTCAGTACCGTATAAAAAACCATCTCTTGCATAACGCCCGTTCCAAAACTCTTCGTCATACATGGTGCTTCTCCTTTGAAGCCTAAGATAAAAACTTGAAGAAGGCATTTATATACACCGGCAGTCGTCAATAAATGTATCCTGATGCGCCCGGCACCAGTTGGGAGAACATTATAACCGGGTTGCTTTGGCTGGCCGATTAAAGCCCCCATACATGGCTGCGAAGTACCACGGGTGATCAGTATAAATCCGTCCTTGATCTGGGACAGAGTCGCTGCGCATGGGTTGGCGTTGCCGTACGCGAGCCGCTTTCGTAACCTACCCCGTGTTCCTCCGTGGTTTTAGAGTAGGTCTGTCACTCTCTCATACCGTTCGCCGCTGCGGAACCTACTACTTTACGGCATAAGGGAAACCCTATACCCTCTGTCAAATTACCGTTTTGGTTTCTGCCGCACCATGGACAGGCGACACTCTAGATCCGCAGTTTCAGTCTGGGTGCGGGACAGATTGTGGTAAGAAACCCGGTGCCTGGCCAGAAGTATTTGACGAAGACGCCGATGAATTTTTTCACACATATCATATCACCAGCTATGTCAACGAAATCGCTGCAGCTGGCAAGTCAGTCTACGCCACTCCCATGAACGTTAACGTCGCGCTTAGGCATCCGTTCCACCCAGGCAAACCGGGACTGTATTCCAGCGGCGGCGCTAGTGGCAACATGATCAAACTGTGGAAATCTGCCGCGCCGGCGATTGATATGATTTCACCGGATATCTATTTTCAAGATCAGGAAGTCATCGAGGCGATATTAAAAATCTATTCTCGACCAGACAATCCCTTGTTTGTTGCTGAAGTGGGCAACGCCAGGCTTTTTGCACGGTATTTTTATTCGACCTTGGCCCACCAAGGCATTGGCTTCGTGCCTTTCGGAATGGATTACGCCGACTATGTAATCTACCCCTTGGGTGCAAAGGCCCTACGCCGGACATCATTGAAGTTTTTGCCGAAGCTTACCGGCTGGTGCGGCCATTCGCTAGCACATGGGCGAGACTTAGCTTCAAAGATGAAGGCTGGGGGGTAAGCGAACCAGATGCACCGGATCAGTCTGAAAAAATTCCGCGGGTTCCGCTGTGATTGATTCTAATTCTGGCAACGTTAAGAAATCGGCGAACATTATATCCTTAAGGTCAAGCTAGCGGCCTATTAAACATACACGGCTTTCGTATTAAATACTTCACATCTGTGAAAAAGCGCTATATTCAAAAGGTTTATCAACGATGAGGAAACTATGCGTTACCTAATGCAACAATCCCTACTGTTTGCCGTCGCGGTGGTAATGTCCACCTTCAGTACAGGTGTTTATGCCCAGAAGTTCCAGCAGCTGGGGCAAACGCCTCCGCTTGGCTGGAACAGCTGGAACACCTTTGCCTGCGATGTCGACGAAAAACTCGTCCGGGAAATGGCTGACGCCATGGTGAAATCGGGGATGNNAGCGCGATGCCAACGGCAATATTCAAGTCAATCCAGAACGCTTTCCCTCTGGCATGAAGGCTTTGGCCGATTATGTCCACGCCAAAGGGTTGAAAATCGGGATTTACTCGGACGCCGGTAATAAAACCTGCGCAGGTTACCCTGGCAGCCGCGGCCACGAGTATCAGGACGCAAAGATCTACGCGCAGTGGGGTATCGATTACCTGAAGTACGACTGGTGCGATACCAAAGATATAAATCCCATCGGCGCTTACACCACCATGCGCGACGCCTTACACACCGCCGGCCGTCCAATTTTCTTCAGCATCTGCGAATGGGGCGATAAGAAGCCATGGAAGTGGGCGCGGGATGTCGGCCACGCATGGCGTACCACTGGCGATATCTACCCCTGCTGGGATTGCGAACTCAACCACGGCTCCTGGTCATCCTGGGGCGTGCTGCCGATCCTAGATAAGCAGGAAAAACTGCGTCAATTCGCCGGTCCCGGGCACTGGAATGATATGGACATGATGGAAGTCGGGAACGGCATGACCGAAGCACAAGACCGCGCTCATTTCTCGCTCTGGGCCATAATGAACTCCCCACTGATCGCAGGCAATGATCTGCGCAATATGTCTGACACCACGCGGAAGATCCTTACCAACACGCGTGTTATTGCGGTGAACCAGGACAAACTCGGCGTGCAGGCCATGAAATACATTCACGGTGGCGATCTGATGGTGTTCGCCAAACCATTGGAAAACAAGGAGTGGGCCTTCCTATTTCTAAATCGCGGCGATACTACTCTGAACTATACCCATGACTGGTTGCACTACTACGAACTGAAAGACGATCTCTTCAACCACCAGGTGGATTTCAGAAAGGAGAAATTTGACTGGGTGGACCTTTGGAAGGGTAACCAAGGCAATAGCACTCAGGCTCTGAAATTGCAGATTCCGCCACACGACGTGGTGATGCTGAAGTTGACTCCACGCTGATCAATCATCCGGCAGACCCCGTTGGCAGGATAATTCCGTAACGGTCCGCGATCGGCTCGCTTCCGCTAAGTGGGTTCTGGTCGGTGAGGCGGCAGGGCCTCCGGGCCCTCGACGTCTGCGCATTAGAACCCGCTAAGGTTGCGCGCGAAGGGCTATGTTTAACGCGCTAAAAAATCTGGGGCTGTGGCAGAGCGATAATCCGATGACGAGAATTCGGGTTTTCCCGGTGGCCGAGCGTGAGTTGTCGCTTTTGACTGATGCGCAAATTCAAAAGCTTTTGACGGCGTGTATTGTCGAACAGCGTTCATTTTCTGGCGGGTGTCAAGCTGGCGTTGGCTAGGGGCGCGAGATCGAGTGAAGCGACTTTCTTGCAGGCATCTTGCCTATTTGATGGTCGGTGCAGTTTGTTCGCACAAAAAGCGGCGATGTTCGCGCGGTTCCTGTAAAGCCTGACCTGGTTGCTTATCTCCGCTCTGCGGCCCTTCAGTCGCCGTCTGGGCGTCTTTTCCTTGATTGTCGATCTGCGTTCCGGCGTGCGGTGGAATCGGCTGGTCTGACCCTTCCTCGAGGTCAGATGACGCACGTTCTCCGGCAGGCCTCTGCGAGTCACTTCATCATGAACGGCGGATCCATTGTGACCTTGCAAAGGTTGCTCGGGCACACGGACTTAAAGGTGACCATGCGCTATTGGCATTTGGCCCCGGATTATCTGGCGCAGGTGAGGGATTTGGGGCCGAAGTTGACCGCCTGAAACCCGGCCGTTTGGGTGATTTTGGGCAACCGTTTTGGTGGTGTCGCTTCTTGCGAGTGATTGCTACGCGTGCGGGCGTTCTGAGAAGTGGTGGCTAGGGGGAGACTTGAACNNTAACCAGCTGAGCTACCTAGCCATAATCATACGGCGTTAGCCGTGCGAAGGGCCGCTATTTTTACGACTCACTTGAGGAAAGTCAAGGCATTTTACCGTGGGCCTGCGAAGGGGAAGGGCGTCTTGTTTTTAACCATCGCCACGTCCATTCCGCAAGGTGTGCCAGGAGGTACCCGACCGCAAGCCCTGCCATGTTGGCTATTGCGTCCTGGATGTCCATTTGCCGGCTGGGCGTGAGCCACTGGCTCGCCTCGATTAGGAGAGAATAAGGCGCGAGCAAAAGAGCGAGGATGCCCAGCTTGGTCCGTCCTATGAACGCCGCGCTGGCGGAAAGGAATAACAAAGTATTGCCAACGAAATGCAAGCTGTGGTCCGAGCTTACGGTCGGTACATAAGTGCCGGGCATAAGCGCGGCAAAAGTGAAAATCGCCAGGGCTAGGATGAACTGGGAAATTCGCAGCGGGTAAACAAATTGGTGCTGCAGCAGGCGGTCGATGACTTCAATCATATTTAATTCGGAATTCTGATCTCAAATCCGGCACCGCCGAGTTTAGAGCGGAAGATATCGATACTTCCACCATAGCTGCTCAGAATATCCACCGCGACGGCGAGCCCTATACCTTGTCCCGGGGTGGCGGTGTCCGCGCGAGCGCCGCGGGTAAGGATAGAATGTCGCACATCAGTAGCCACACCCGGTCCGTCGTCTTCGACGATCAGTGCGAGGTCCGCGGTCTGCTGCCGCGCGGAAATGGTGACGGAATGTCTCCCGTACTTGCAAGCGTTGTCGATCAAGTTGCCCATGAGCTCCATCAAGTCCGCTTCATCACCATGGAAAGTCAGGTTGTCCGGCATCTGGTGGGTGAACTGGATATTTTTCGCTTGATATACCTTTTTCATTGCTCGGGTAAGTCTCTCAACGATCGGTTTGACCGGCACCGAGCTGGTGTGACTGGCCTGCGTCACCTGTGCGCTGGCGCGGCGCAATTGATGATCGACAATAGCGGACATGCGCGAGACCTGTTCGTCGACGATCTGCGCCAGATTTTCGGCCGTTAATTGCTGTTTGTTTTCCAGGTGACCGCGGATAACGGCAAGCGGTGTTTTCAAACTGTGGGCGAGATCCGAGAGGGTGTTGCGGTAGCGTTCACGTTGTGCCTGCTCGCTGCGCAGAACTCGGTTCAAGTTGTCCGTCACGGGTTGAATTTCCGCGGGATAAACTCCGGGAAGCTGCTGCAGGCCTTCTTCCACTTTTTCCAAGTCCGCCGCCAGTTTGCGCAGCGGTGAAAGCCCCCATTTCGCGATCAGGGTTTGCACTATGATCAGCAGGAGTGCCAGTCCGCCCAGCCAGCGCCAGAGGCGTTTCTGGTATGCCTTCAATTCGTTCGACATGGGCTCTCGGCTTTGCATGACGATAAATCTGTAGCCGCGCTCCCGGTCGTTGACATCCCAGACGGTATCGTAACTGATGGCGTAATATTCTCGCCCTTCGATCCAGGTGCTGAAAAATTGCAGTCTTCCGGGACTAAAGGCGGTGGTGGTGGTTGGCATTTCGGCGGCGGGAATTAATTCGCTGGAGCGCGAGCGCCATTGCATTTTACCTTTGGTATTGACCACCCAGCCAATCAGGCCGGAGTTGACGGAACTGTAACCTGGTTCGGTCAACACCGGCGGCAATTGCAGGCCTTTCCGCCCAGGTTCGGCCGCTCCCAGCAGAATATAAACTTGGCGGTGCAGGGCATCGCGTTCGGCGGTCCGCAGACTGCGCTGGTAGGCGTGATTGAGCATGGTGGCGCTGAAGCCGAGCAGGAGCGGCAGCAATAACGCCGACGCCAGGAACAGCCGAGTGGTGAGCGAGGTGGTGCGGGAGAACAGGTTTAACTCCCCTGGGCTTTGGACATGGTCTGGAAGTCTGGGTTAAAACGATAGCCGCGGCCGCGCATGGTGGTGA
>DJFO01000123.1 GCA_002432555.1 Marinagarivorans sp. UBA5870 | reverse complement strand
GCGATCATGGGGCCGAACGGCTCCGGTAAAAGCACGACTGGCCACGTGCTGGCGGGGCGACCGGGTTATGTGGCCACAGCGGGCAGTGTGACCTTTTGCGATAAAAATCTTTTGGAAATGGACACCGAGGAGCGGGCTCGCGAAGGCCTTTTCCTCGCTTTTCAGTATCCCGTGGAAATTCCCGGGGTCAGCAACATGGAATTCCTCAAAGCGGCCGTAGACGCCCTTTACGAACAGCGAGGTCAGACGCCGCTGGACGCTGTCAGCTTCCTGAAGAAAGCGCGGGAGACTTGCAAAGCCGTCCAATTGGATCAGGCGTTCCTCAAGCGCGGTGTCAACGAAGGATTTTCCGGTGGTGAAAAGAAACGCAACGAAATCATGCAGATGATGCTGCTGCAGCCGAAACTTGCGATTCTCGATGAAACCGACTCGGGTCTTGATATCGATGCCCTGCAGGTCGTGGCCAACGGTGTCAATGCGCTGCGCGCCGACGACCGCTCCTTCATAGTGATCACCCATTACCAGCGCCTGCTGGACTATATTGTGCCCGATTTCGTTCACGTTCTTGCGGGCGGAAGGATCGTTAAGTCCGGCGATAGATCATTGGCGATCGAACTCGAGGAAAAAGGTTACGGCTGGATCGAAAGCGAGGTTGCGTGATGGCGCCGTTTCTTAAGCAACTGGCGGAAGTCAAAGTGCCGAGCCCTGCGTGGTTGCAAACGGTCAACGCGGGCGGACGGGCGCTGTTGCGCAACTTCACTTGGCCGACTCGCAAAACGGAAAATTGGAAATATACGTCCCTGCGCCCTTTGGAGCAGAGGGATTACCTGCGCAGATCCGGCGCTTTGCCCGCGGCTGACGTGCAGCTTGAATTGTTCGACAGCTGCCAGATCGCGCAGCTCGACGCCTATCGAATCGTTTTCGTCAACGGCCAATACAGCCCGCTACTTTCGCGGCTGGAAAATTTGCCCCGCGGGGTCGAGCTCGGCACTTTTGCCGATGCCTCTGCGGCGCAGTTGGACCAACTGCAACAATACCTCGGCTCGGTAGTGGAAACGGACCGGCACCTGTTTGCCGCGCTGAATAATCAGCTGCTGGAGAACGGCGTCTTCTTGCGCGTGGGCAAACAGATTCAACTCGACAAACCTGTGCAGGTGGTCGCGGTGACCACGCCGCAGGCGGAGGACTTCCAAGTCCCGCAGCGCCTGCTAGTGGTTTTGGAGGCGGGCGCCAGCGCTGTGGTAATTGAACAATTTCTTTCAGACGCATCGCCGCAGAATTGTTTTGTCCACAGCATCACCGAATTGTGCATCGGGGACGCGGCGCGCTGCGAACACTACCGGGTGCACCTTGAAGAACAGCAGACCCTGCACGTGGGCGGTGTGCACGCGGCGCTGGGCCGCAACGGAACCCTGGACAGTTTTCATCTCGCGCTCGGCAGCGTTTTGAAACGCATCGACATAGTGGTCAATCACAATGGCGAAGGCGCGAACTGCCGTCTCAACGGGGTTTATCTGCCGCGGCTTGACCAACACGTGGACTACCACACCTGCATCGAACACCGGGTGCCCCGTTGCACTACCAACGAAGTGTTTCGTGGCATAGTGGCCGACCGCGCCAAAGCCGTTTTTAACGGGCGAATTCACATTCACCCGCAGGCGCAGAAAACTCGGGCGGAACTGAGCAACAAGAATTTATTGACCAGCGATAAAGCCGAGGTCAACACCAAACCCGAACTGGAAATTTACGCGGACGATGTGCAGTGCTCGCACGGCGCGACCGTGGCACAGCTGGACGCCAACGCCCTCCATTATTTCCGCACGCGCGGCATCAGCCAGAGCGAGGCGGAGACAATGCTGAGTTTTGGCTTTATCAACGAGTTGATCCACGACCTTGGGCAACCGGCTCTTGCGGATTACTTGCGCCCGGTGCTCACTGAATGGTTTGCGCGCGATCCGCACCTGGTGCGGCATTTGATCTGACGGCGGAGCGGTTTTATGAACCCGAAAATAATGCGATCCAAGATCACAATGCAGGTGAGGTTCCCGCTCACCCTCAAGCCGTAGCAGGAGGATAAGGTGGCAGGTTTTGATGTGGAAAAAATTCGGCGGGACTTTCCGATTCTCGAGCAGCAGGTACATGGCCAGCCGCTCGTGTANNCAGCGCTGCCACTACTCAGAAGCCGCAAATCGTGCTCGATGCGCTGAATGAGTATTACCGGCACGATAATGCCAATGTGCACCGTGCGGCGCACGCTCTCGCCGACCGCGCCACTACCGCGTTTGAACACGCGCGGCAGAGCGTGGCTCGGTTTATCAACAGCCCGAAGCCGGAGCAGATCATTTGGACCCGCGGGACTACTGAGGCCATTAATCTGGTGGCGGCGAGCTACGGGCGAATCGCCTTGCAGCCCGGCGATAAAATCCTCGTTTCGACCCTCGAGCACCACTCAAATATAGTGCCGTGGCAACTGATCGCGGCCGAGCGCGGCGCGACCGTGGTACCCATTCCGATCAATAGTGCCGGTGATTTGGATTTGTCGGCGTATCACCGCCTCCTGGACGGCTCAGTGCGGATCGTCGCCGTCAATCACGTGTCCAATGCGCTGGGCACCGTCAATCCCATTAAAACTCTCACAGCCGCGGCGCACGCCGCGGGAGCCAAAGTGCTGGTGGACGGCGCCCAGGCAGTGGCACATTTCCCGGTGGATGTGCAGGATCTCGGCTGCGATTTTTATGCTTTTTCGGGGCACAAGGCGTTCGGCCCGACCGGTATAGGCGTGCTCTGGGGACGCGAAGATCTGCTCGAGACCATGCCGCCCTACCAAGGCGGTGGCGAAATGATTGAGTCCGTCAGTTTTGCGTCCACTACATTCAATCATCTGCCCTACAAATTCGAGGCGGGCACCCCCGATATCGCCGGCGCCATAGGTATGGCGGCCGGGCTTACTTATCTGCAGCAGTTAGATCGTTCGGCCGCGCTGGCCCATGAGCTCGATCTGCTGCGGGAATGCATAAGCCGCGGTGAAAAAATGGGCCTTCAGCGCGTCGGCGCGCCGCAACACGCGGCGGCGGTTTACAGCTTTTTACTGCCGGGCACCCATCCGGCGGACGTCGGTACATTGCTCGATCAGCAGGGGGTGGCAGTGCGTACGGGTAACCATTGCGCGCAGCCCTTGATGGCGGACTTGGCGGTGCCGGGCACGGTGCGCGCATCATTGTCCATCTACAACAATCGCCAGGATCTGGACCGCCTGTTCGCCGCCCTGGAAAAAGTGAAAACATTTTTGGTTTAGCACCCTGAGGTATCTGTCATGACCGTTGTTAGCTATTCGAGCACCCCCGCTGAATTGATCGACAGCATTGCCGTGACGGACGCGGCCGTTGCGCATTTTCGCCGCTTGCTGGACAAAAACGGCAAAAAAGGCGTGCGCATAAGTTTGAAGGAAAGCGGTTGCACCGGGTTTAAATACGTCATCGAGGAAGTCGACGGGCCGCTGCCGGGCGATACGATAAAAAGCTTGGCCGACCAGTTGGATCTTTACGTCGAAACCGGCAGCCTCGCCGCGCTGAAAGGGCTGGAAATCGATTTGACGCAAACCGGTCTCAATCGAAACCTGGTGATGAACAACCCGAATGTGAAGGACGCCTGCGGTTGCGGCGAAAGTTTTAGCGTTTAAGATTCGAAAGTTACGAGCCTATGTCCGAACAAAGAGTGGTAGCGACCGTCCGGGAATGTCCCGCGCGCCTGGTACCGGTGGGCACCCCCGTCACCATCCCCGCCCATACGTTTGTCACCATCACCCAATCGCTGGGCGGCAACTTCACGCTTGTCTATCAAGGGCGGATGGTGCGGGTTGATGGCACCGACGCCGATGCGCTCGGCCTTACGAAATTCGAGCTGGAATTCGTTGATCGCGGGGATGGTCAGATTCACGAGGACCAAGTATGGCAAGCGTTGGAAACCGTTTACGATCCCGAAATTCCGGTTAATTTGAAAAGTTTGGGCTTGATCTACAGCGTCCGGCTCGACCAGTCGAGCGGTCGAGTGATGATCCGAATGACCTTAACCGCACCGGGCTGCGGTATGGGTCCGGTGCTGGTAGGGGACGTCAAATACCGCGTGGCCCTGGTTCCCAATGTGAAATCGGTCGACGTGGAACTCGTTTTCGATCCACCTTGGAGCCGCACGATGATGTCTGAAGAAGCACAATTGGAAACCGGGATGTTTTACTGATGAAAGCCAATCCTTTTGGCAGCACCATTACCGCCGACGAGATCATCGATACGGTTGGTTTTTTCGACAGCTGGGAAGACCGGTACAAGTACATTATCGATCTGGGAAAAGAGCTACCGGTCATGGACGCCGCAAAAAAAGACGATGCTCATCTGGTGCGTGGGTGCCAGAGCCAAGTCTGGATCGATAGCCGAATTGCCGAGGGGCGCCTGTGGTTCGACGCGGACAGTGATGCTTTCATTGTGAAGGGACTGCTCGGAGTGGTATTGGCCGCCTACAACGGCAAGACCGCGGCGGAAGTGGAGCAGTTTCCCATCGAGGACTATTTTGCGCGGCTCGGTTTGCTCAAACACTTGAGTTCCACTCGCGGCAACGGTTTGCGCGCGATGGTCAAACGCATCCAGGCGATCGCCACCGCAGCGCAATAATCGGCAAGGCTGCCGGAAATAAAAAACCCCGGTTTGGCCGGGGTTTTTTTTGCTTTGGGCTCGCTGTCTGGGGAAGAATCGCGCACTTAATTAAAACGCGCGAACTACAGACTGCTCAGAGCACAATCAGATCACGATTTATCACAACCCGATCTATCACAAAGAGTAGCGAACTCCCAACCCATAGGACGACAGATTGTCGCCAAAGCTGGCTGACAGGTTCACGCCCAGATTTTGGTTGACCTCGAAGAGCGCATTGCCGAACACGGAAACATCATCCCCTGAGTCCAGATCGGTGTAACGCNNCCGCCCAATTCCAGCCATTCGATCGCCTGAGCCCGCACGCCCGCGTCGACAAAATAACCGTCGGTGGAGTCTTCATTCAAATCGTCGTAGGCGTCTTCGACCGTTTCGTCATCGTCCGCGACATCGTCATCCGTCGCTCCCAAATTGAATTCGCCCAGGTCGACGTCCATATAGGCGGCGCGGGCAACAAAATCCAAATTGGGATTAATCGGCATGGCGTAACCCAAACCCAAGCTCAAGGTTTTCACATCCTGGTCCTGGGGAATGAACGCGCCTGTGTCGTCGATAAATGTAAAATCTACCTTAGTGTCGGCATAATTACCAAACACAAAGATATTATCGGTAAAGGCGAAAGAGGCCTCGACTTTAAAGCCGTCACCGTCATCCACATCTTCCAGTACGTCGTCGAAGGCTTCGTNNTCTTCGTACATATCAACGTCTTGTATCACATAATCGAGTTCCAGGTAGCTGTAGCTGATATTTTCCGCAGCCAGCGTCGATGCGGGCAGCAGCATAAGACCAGCGAGGATACTGGCAGGGTTTATTGCTCGATTCATAAAAGACTCCTAATATTTTTGCTGGATTTTTATTCTGACTGTAATTCAGAATTCAGGCGATTTAGGAAGTGCATTTTTAATGCCAGCAATGGATAGCGCACAAAGAGCGGCAGCGAGTTAACCGCGAGGATTCGCACCAGAGCCGAAGGGCGATCGCGCTCATTCTGCTTTTTCTGCGGCCAAATCCGCCGCAACACCGGTGCGCTGCCGGTAGAGCTCGCGCCGCCAATGCAGCAGTCCGTGCCAGGCGTTCAGCCACAATCCTGCATATAAAATAGCCGTTAGGTAAAGATCTCGCTGGAGATAAAGGGGCACCGCAAGTGCGTCGATGACAAGCCACAGCCACCAGGTTTGCAAATAACGGCGCATCAGGAGGATCTGCGCCAGCACGCTCAATCCAAGCAAGGCGGAATCCCAAAGAGCTGCTGCGGCGTCGGTCAATAAATGCAGGAAGAGGCCGAAAATCCAGGCGCAACTCAACGCGGCCAAGGTTAGCCAGCCAAAGGTTATCACGCGCATTTGAGCGATCGGCGCCAAGGTGGCGCCTTTACGCCAGTGGTGCCAGCCGAGCACATTAATCGCGATGAAAAACACCATCAGCGTGGCGTTGGCGTAAAGTTTCGCACCGGCAAACACGACGGCCAAAAATATGTTGGCCAGGATACCGAGCCACCAGGTGTGGATATTGTTGCGCGCCGCTAAAACGACGCTCGCCAATAAGAAGCCGTTGGCCAGCCATTCGAGCATTCGAATTTTCCGCTTGATTGCTAAAAACTCGACCTCTGTAACGCATTAAAGTTTGGCGGGCAGCGGCTGCGGCGAAATGCTCCCAGAGCGGGTGAGATGCGCTCAGGGGCGGCGAGCGCGCTCTTTCGCGGTCTGGTCGGCCGGAGTTTGATCTGTTGCGCCTCGGTCTGTAGCGACCCGGTCTGTCGCGACGCGGTCTGTCGCGACGCGGTCTGCCGCGACGCGATATATTTCCACAAGTCGCAAATGATTGGCGATGCGCGGCAAAATTTCATACTTGGATACGGGTTTCGTCAGCACCTCCGTGCCACCCGCGGCAAAGGCTTTGGCGATATCCTCATCGACTTTTTTCGCCGTGAGAAAAATCACCGGCAGAGCTTCGTACGCATAGCTGCGCCGAATGATGGTGCAGGTTTCATAGCCGGTCATGCCCGGCATCATTACGTCGAGAATAACCAGGTCGACCCGTTCGCGCGCGAGCAAATCCAAAGCCTCCTGACCACTGCCCGCTTCGAGGGTGCGATATTTATGTAACGCGAGAATACTCGTCAATACCATGCGATTGACCGGATCGTCATCGACCGTGAGCAGGGTGTAACGATCGGCATTGGGTGGTGCCGGCATCAAAGCGAGATTTTCCAACTCGGCGGTATAGAGCGGTGTGGTACTGGTGCGCACTGCCGCTTCCGCCGCCTGGCGAGTGGCGGATTTCCGATCGGCTCGCCNNGCTTGCGCCAGTGGAATCGAGAAGATAAATTTGGAGCCGCTGCCCACCACCGATTCCACCCAAATCCGGCCGCCATGCAGTTCCACCAGTTGGCGCGTCACCGACAGGCCCAAGCCAGTGCCGCCGTGGCGCCGGCTCTCCGAACTTTCCACTTGGTGAAACGCCCTGAAGATATTTTCGTATTCCGTCTGCGGAATTCCGAGGCCGGTATCTTCCACCGTAATTTCGGCCAAGCCGTCAGCTTGGCGGCAGTGGACGGTAACTCCGCCGCTGTCGGAGTATTTGATCGCGTTACCCACCAGGTTAATCATGATTTGCTGCAGGCGATTCTGGTCCGCGTGGAGCGTGGGAAAGACCGGATCGACCCGGTTGCGAAGCTCGATATTCTTCGCCTCCGCCAGCGGTGCCAGCAGCTGAAAGACATCGTCAGTCAATCCGTAAAATTCGACGGGCTCGCGATAGATATCAATATTGCCGTCGGTCAGTTTGGAATAATCCAAGATGTCATTGATCAAATTGGAAAGGCGTTTCCCGCTGAACACGATCAGGTTGAGGCGGTGGAAAAATTCCGGTTGCTGACGAACCAGCGGATTGTCCGCCAGGGACTCGGCTATGCCGATGATGCCATTGAGCGGCGTGCGCAGCTCGTGCGAGGTGTTCGCCAGAAAACTGTCCTTGATTTTATTAACGCGCAGTAATTCCCGATTGAGTGCGAGCTGGTTGTCGAATGCCATGCGCCGCGCCTTGATGCGAAACAGCTGTACTCCCAGGCCGAGGGCGAGCAGAACGTACAGCCCATAAGCCCACCAGGTGCGCCAAGGCGGCGGCAGCACCAGCAGTTCCAGGCTGGCCACGTCGCGGCTCCAAGCGCCGTCGCCGTTGCTGCCGCGCACTTTGAAGGTNNGGGCTGATGTTGGTGTAAGTGGCCGTGTTCTCGTTGCTGCTGTGGTTCCAGCCTTGGTCGAATCCCTCCAGTTGGTAGGCGTATCGGTTGCGCGCGGAGGAGCGGTAGCTGAGCGCGGCGAACTCGAAGGTGAACATGGTGTGGGTATGGTTCAGCGTGATGGTATCGGTGGTCAGGATGGAGCGCTGGAGGGGAGAACCTGGCGCCCCAATGGAAATCGGGCGGTTGAACACCCGAAAGTCGGTGAGCAGGACCGGGAAATCTCGCGTCGAGCTGGTGAGTGCGGCGGGATCCAGAACGCTGAAACCGTCGGCGCCGCCAAAATACAGCCGTCCCTGCCGGTCCTTGAGGGTAGCGTCGCGGTTGAAGTTGTTGCCGACCAGGCCGTGGCCGCGGCGGAAACTCGTCACTTCTAGGGAGTCCAAATTCACCCGCGCCACCCCGTTACCGGTGGTAAGCCACATGTAACCTTGATCATCTTGAACCAGACTCGGCACGTAGGGCGAGGGCAGGCCGCTGGATTCGTCGATGCGCACAAAGTCTTCGGTTGTCGGCCTGTAGATAAAGGCACCGTTATCCTGCGTACCAATCCAGATGCGGCCACGGCTGTCCTCGGCGAGGGAGCGTATGCGAATGATATTGTTGAAGCCGCCCACGCGATCGTTTTCGCGGGTGTAGTGGGTAAATGTGCCGCGCTCGCGATCGAAACGGTCGAGACCATTCATGGTCCCGACCCAAAAATTGCCCCGACTGTCTTCGAGCATGGCCCAGATAAAGTTGCTGCTGATCGAACTCGGGTCGCGCGGGTTGTGCATGTAGGCGGTGAAACTGTCGGTGGTGCGGTCGTAAAGGTTCAACCCCCCGGTTTCTGTCCCGACCCAAAACCGCCCTTGGCGGTCGAGCAGGAAACTCCAGATAAACGCGCTGTTGACGCCGCNNGTCCTGCGGATAGTGGCGGAATTTGCCCGTTCCGCGATCGTAGCGATGCAGGCCGCCGGACCAGGTGCCTACCCAGAGGTCCCCGTCGACATCCTCCTGCAGGGCGAGTACCGCATTGGACTGCAGGCCATCGGGTTTGCCGGGGCGGGTATTGTGGCGGGTGAAAGTGCTGGTCGCGGGATCGAAGGCGTCGAGTCCGCCCTCGGTGCCAATCCAAATGACGCCGTCGCGGCTCTGGTGCAACCGCGTCACAGCGCTGTGGCTCAGGCTGTTGGGATCATCGGGTTTGTGCGAATAGTTGGTGAAGCTGCTGGTGCCGCGATTGTAATAGTTCACCCCGGATGGAAAAGTGCCGATCCACAGGTCCCCCTGCTCGTCTTCAAAAACCGTGCGGATCACGTTGGAGCTGAGGCTGCTCGCGTCGTATGGGCTGTGGCGATAGTGCTGGAAGTCGTCCTGCTCGGGGCGATAGCGAGCGAGGCCCCCCGGATCCGTGGCGATCCAGATCACGCCTTGGCTGTCCTGGTAGATGTCCCACGCGGTGTTGCTACCGATCGAGCCGGGGTTGTTCGGATCGTGG
The DNA here is from genome assembly GCA_002432555.1 of Marinagarivorans sp. UBA5870. The sequence goes on along the minus strand of DJFO01000123.1, from coordinate 1,563 downwards.
CGGTAGTTGCTGAAAGTTCCTGTCGCGGGGTCCATGCGGCTGACGCCGCCACCGCTGTACATGCCGATCCAAAGGCGGCCTTCACTGTCCTCTTCCAGAGTGCGAACGCTGTCGGAGCCGATGGAATTCGGATCGTCCTGGGAATGGCGGAAAAAACGGTAGCTGCCGTCCGCGCGATTGAACAGCGCGAGACCAACCTCGCCGGTCCCGNNCCCGAGCCAGATGCGGTTGCGGCTGTCGACCAGGACCTCCTGGATCGAATTTTTGCCGGTATCGCCGGCCTCTTCTGGCAGCGGATAGTAATACTCGATCGTCCGCCGGGTGCGGTCGATGATGTTGAGCCCGTTGCCGGTGCCCAGATAAAGGTTGTCGTCGCCGTCGAGCGCTAAGGCCGAGACCACGTTGTGACTGATCGCCAACTCGGCGGAAGTGGTGAGAAACGCGGTAAAGTCATCCGTGTCTTCGTTGTAGCGGCACAGTCCCAAATCCGTGGCGACCCACATGACCCCCTGCCGATCGATTTGAATATCCCGCACATAACTGCTGGTGAGAGTGTTAGGTTCGCGCGGATTATTGACGTAACGCCGCAGGTGGACTCCGTCGTAGCGGGCCAGGCCATTTTCGCCTCCCAGCCAAATAAAACCGTGGCGGTCCTGGGCAATCACCCGAATCGCGCCCACGCCTCGGCCCGCGGCTTCCGCGTCTGTGAAGAGGCGCTCGAAACGCATGTCTGGCGCCGGTCGCGCGCTCGCGGTACCGAACGGCAGGCAGAGCAGCCCAAGCAGCAACAGCAGGCCCCGGAGGCGGACAATGTTCATGCGGGGTCCAACTTGGTCATAGGAAAATCGGTGGCCGCCCCTTTTGCCGGACGAATGGGAAACTCCAAGTATAGTCCGCGGTTGACGGGGCTCCGGCCTTTCTCGGCGCGCGCGTGCAAGGCGAGTGAACCCTGGGTAAAATGCGCCGCCCTACGCCTTACCTTTGCCGGATGACACCGGCCGGGACCTGACCATGATTCGCATCACCGAGCTATCACTGCCGCTGGACCATCCGCCCGCCGCGTTGCGTGAGGCACTGCTGGCACGCCTGCAGGTCACCGACACGGATCTGCTCGAGTTCACGGTGTTCAAGCGCAGTTACGACGCGCGCAAGAAAAACAGCGAGATCCTGTTTGTTTACATCGTCGATCTGCAGGTGCGGAACGAGGCGGAGATCCTGCGGCGCTACGCTCGCGATCCCAATATACGCCCCGCGCCGGATACCCGTTACCAGGTGGTCGCCGCCGCGCCGTCCGATTTGCGAGAGCGGCCCCTGGTGATTGGCTTCGGCCCCTGCGGTCTGTTCGCCGCGCTGCTGCTGGCGCAGATGGGCTTTAAACCCATAGTGCTGGAGCGCGGCCGCGACGTGCGGCGGCGCACCAAGGACACGTGGGCCCTGTGGCGCAACAAGGTCCTCTCGCCCGAATCCAATGTGCAATTTGGCGAGGGCGGCGCGGGCTTGTTTTCCGACGGTAAACTCTACAGTCAGATCAAGGATCCCAAATTTTACGGCCGCAAGGTGATG
>DJFO01000267.1:209-3372 GCA_002432555.1 Marinagarivorans sp. UBA5870 | reverse complement strand
ACCGACGGCCAGGGCCGCACCGTGGATTTTCGCAATACGGTAATAGTGATGACGTCCAACTTGGGCTCCGATCGCATTCAAGAGTTGGCAAACAACAAATCCTTCGATGCCATTCGACTCGATGGCTCGCGGGACGATGAAAGTCAGAACGAGCACCGCTACTACGCGATGAAAAGCGCGGTCATGGAGGTGGTCGCACGGCATTTTCGGCCGGAATTTATCAACCGCATCGACGAGCTGGTGGTGTTTCATCCTCTCGCTGCGACGCAAATTAAGGGAATTGCCGATATCCAGCTCGGCCTGTTGCGCAAGCGGCTGGCAGAGCGCGATCTGCGCCTGGAACTGGAGTCGGAGGTGATGGAGCGCTTAGCGGAAGCGGGCTTCGATCCGGTCTACGGCGCCCGGCCGCTGAAACGGGCGATCACGCAGATGATCGAGAACCCCCTCGCCCAGGAAGTGTTGGCCGGCAAGTTTACGCCCGGCGACAAGATCCAGGTGGCCCTGGAGGGGGAGAAAGTGGTATTTCGCCGATCGCGGTAGGGGGAGCCGCACCGCGAGTTCCGCCGGCACTCCGCGCCCGATCTATGACCTTGGGCGCGGAGCGTCGCTGGGGGACGGCGGGGCGTTGATCAAGACTTGCAGGTGATCAAGTCTTGCAGGTGATCAAGACTTGCAGGTGATCAAGACTTGCAGGTGATCAAGTCTTGCAAGCATCAGGACTTACAGAAGCGCGCTATGGCTTTTTGGGAGAAGCCAATCTCCTCTTGAATCTGTTCCGGCGTCAGCTCGCGCACGGTGCCATCTCGTTCCGACATTTGCACGCGACTGTTGCTCTGCAAAACGGTGAGGCGTTCACGTTCGGCCTTACAGCGTTCGGCATCGGGATCGGTGACCGCTTGCGGATCTTCGACATTTTCGACGGGTGCGCGTTGCGGTTTGGTTTTGACCCGTTCCGCATTCACCCCTTGCGGGGGCTTGTCGGAGTAATGGACCACGCCCTTGCCATCGGTCCACTTGTAGAGATCCAACGCCGCGACTTCCACGGCGAACACCATGAGCGCGCCCAGTGCCAGGTGGCAGATGCGGGTGGAAGCGCGTAACAAAGCGAGTTTGGCTGAGCTCATGTCGGTACCTGTGGGTTGGGCAAATAATCCACGATCAAAGTGCGACCGTCGCTTGTGAGTATAGCGCCGATTTTCCACCGGTCGCCGAGACCTAGCCGTCAACTGGCGGTGGCAATCAACCGATCGATGAAAGCATCTGTCTGTGGATCGATAATTTGTCGGCGCGGATCCGCTTCAAACCAGGCGATGGTGCCCTTGATGCCTTCCCGGTAGGGGGTCACCGCCTGGAAACTCGGCACCAGCTTTTTGATTTTGCTGTTATCGAAAACCGCGCTGACGGATTTGTCGCCGAGCAGGGTGCCGCGGTAGGTGGGATCGAGCTGACAGATTCTATCGGAAGTCACGTGCACTATGTGAGCCTCGCGGCCGACCGCCGCCGCGGTCAGTTGATAGATCGTGTCCCAGGTAAGGAATTCATCGGACGTGATGTGAAAATCCTCACCAACCGCCGCCATATTGCCCAAGATCCCGATAAACCCGCGGGCGAAGTCTTCGGCGTGGGTCACGGTCCAGAGGGCGGTCCCGTCGCCTTGGACCACGACGGGTTTGCCCTGCTTCATGCGCGCCACCGTGGTGTACTCCTGCCAGCCACCGATGGTCAGAGGTAAAACCGTCGAATAGGTGTGGGAGGGACGCACTATGGTCGCGGGGAAATGCCGCCGTTCGAAGGCGGCCATCAGGGTGCGCTCCGCCGCAATTTTGTTACGCGAGTACTCCCAGTAGGGGTTCTCCAGCGGCGTGCGTTCGGTGATGTAGGGGGTAGGTCCCGGGTTCTGGTAGCAGGACGCGGAACTGATAAAAACGTATTGCCGGGTTGCTCCGCGGAATAGCGCTATATCCCGCTCAATGTCCTGCGGAGTAAAGGCGACCCAGTTGACCACCGCGTCCCAGTTACCTTCGGCGAGACGGCTGGCGAGCGCCGCATCGGCTATGTCCCCACTAGAAAGGTTTCCACGAGAAAGATTCCCGCGAGAAAGGTCCCCACGAGAAACGTCCACTCGAGAAATGTCCCCTTGAATAAACCGGGCACCCGGTAGTTCCGGATGCGACCCAGTGCGATTCAATAACCACAGTTCATCGCCGCGGGCGAGAATTTGGCGGCTGACGGCGAGGCTTATATTGCCCGTACCGCCGATAAACAACAGCTTCATAGAGTTTCCGGATGCGCCTGGAGATGGCGGCAGAGTATATCAACAAGCTCGGGAAAATTTGCCCCCGCCGAAGCTGTGCAAAACTTGACATTGCCGGACAAGTAGAGAAAATGAGCAGTTCGCCAGATGGCTGGCAGACAATGACCGATCGACCTCGGCTCGCTGCGTCTGCTCAGCGGCAAATCAACCCTTTGCCCGACCATCCTGAAGTGCGGGGGCACATACCCGAGTTGCCCGGCTTGAACTCGTAATCCTGTATATATGCGTTCGACCTATGAACTCATATATCAAGAGGTATATTAAAGCGCTTTAAAAAAGCGGCGGCTTCAAGTGGACTTCAACATAATCGCAAACTATTTCGGTACATACTCCGGGTTCCTCAACCCGGAGTCGCGCGTATTTTCCGCGCGGGCCGGTTCGATCTGACAATCAAGAGGAACTGACAGTGGAATTACTCTCCGGCGGTGAAATGCTGCTGCGGGCCTTGGCCGACGAGGGGGTCGAATGCATGTTCGGCTATCCGGGCGGTGCGGCCCTGCATATTTATGACGCCTTGTTTCGGCAGAGCAAGGTGAAACACGTCCTGGTGCGCCATGAACAAGCGGCCACCCACGCGGCGGACGGTTACGCGCGTGCAACGGGCAAAGTGGGTGTGGTGCTGGTAACTTCCGGTCCCGGTGCCACCAATGCCGTTACCGGCATTGCCACGGCTTATATGGATTCGATCCCCATGGTGGTGATCTCCGGTCAGGTGCCCTCCGATAAAATCGGCGAGGACGCCTTCCAGGAAACCGACATGGTCGGCATCTCCCGTCCCATCGTCAAACATAGCTTTCTGGTGAAGGACGCGCAGAGCATTCCCACCATCGTAAAAAAAGCGTTTTATAT
>DJFO01000267.1:0-186 GCA_002432555.1 Marinagarivorans sp. UBA5870 | reverse complement strand
CCTCCTATACGCCCGTGCAACGCGGTCACGCGGGCCAAATCAAAAAGGCGGTGCAGTTGCTGTTGGCGGCGAAGCGCCCGATGATTTACGCCGGCGGCGGGGTGATTCTGGGCAACGCCAGCCAACAACTGACGGATCTGGCGCGACGGCTCGACGCACCGGTTACCAACACCCTTATGGGGCTCG
>DJFO01000213.1:13898-14398 GCA_002432555.1 Marinagarivorans sp. UBA5870 | reverse complement strand
TTTTTTTCATCGAGGCGTCTGTGTTTGGAGGCCTGCGTGGGTTTGGTCGCGTAGCGTTTTTTCTGCTGGTGCAGAGCGGCGAGAATAATATCGCGCAGGCGATTCAGGGCGTCTTCGCGGTTTTTCTCCTGAGTGCGAAACTGCTGGGCCTTGATAATGAGGATTCCGTCTTTACTGATGCGGCTGTCCGGAAGTGCCAGCAACCGCTCTTTACAAGCCTCTGACAGACTGGATGCCTTGATGTCGAAACGCAAATGGATCGCCGAAGCGACCTTGTTGACGTTCTGGCCCCCGGCCCCCTGGGACCGAATAGCGCTGAGTTCGATTTCTTCTGCGGGAATGCTGAGCCCCGGCGAAATAGTCAACATAAACAATCCCTCACACCCTTTTTACTGCGACAGCGCGAGGTTACCCGGAATTCAGTCCGCGGGGAACTGCGCCCGCCCCGATGTTGGCCGGGGCGAGCGCCAACTTTAGCGGGCGAGTCGGGCGCGGGCGAC
>DJFO01000213.1:4968-13867 GCA_002432555.1 Marinagarivorans sp. UBA5870 | reverse complement strand
GAGCTGCTGCTGGAGCTGGACGAGCTGCTCGAGCTCGATGACGAACTGCTCGAAGACGAACTGCTTGCGCTGGTAGAACTGCTCGACGATGAGGAGCTGCTGCTCGAACTGGAGGAACTGCTGCTCGAACTGGACGACGAGCTGCTGGAGCTGGAGGCATTGCAGTTCATTGAGCTATCCGCCGCGCCCCCAGGCACCACACAGCTCATGCTGTTTTCCCAACCCCAACCATCTTTGACTCCGGTTTCGTCGGCGTCGGTTGTATCGCCCATGCGGCAATAAGGAGAACCGTTGGGCGCGGTGCCCATGCAGCTGCCGCCACTGGAAGAACTGGACGAGGACGAGGAGGAGCCGGCAGAAGAGCTGCTGGAAGACGAGCTGGTGGAACCGCCGTAGATGGAGGCCCGGCGGGAGGTCGCCTTGATGCCGTTGGTGCCGTTAATCAGCATGTTGCCCCAGGTGGTCAGGCTCGAAGGGTTGAAATTATTGGTAATGTCCAGCTGAACGCAGCAGCTGCCATTACCGGACCAGGACCACCCGATATAACCGACGTCCAGCTCTTCCGCGACGCGCATAATCGAGGCGGCGTCGACAAACTGGCCGCCGTGGTTAGCGCCGAACTCGCCGACAATGATCGGCAGATTGTGGCGGCTCATAAACCCGGCGATATAGTTCCGAACCTTATCGTAATTCGGATAAACCTCGTACATGTGCACACTGAACATGGTGTTCCTCAGGGTGTCGGCCGAGGCGACCATGGAGGCGTTTTTGAGGGAAATTTCCTCCCAATCCTGACCCCAATTGGTGGCGTCCACCACCAGCGTGTGCGTGAGCCCCGCGTTGCGGATGGCCTGAATGGCGGAGCGGTGTTGATCAACCCAGGCACTGGCCGGTTGACCGTTGCCGAAAGGCTCGTTGGCGATATTGATCAGGACGTAGTCCTCCTGCCCTTTCAAGGTGTTGGCAATATCCACCCAATACTGCGCCGCCGCCGCGACGGTGCCGGCGTTCGCCGATTCGCCCGACCCGGTCGCGTCGTGCACCTCGAGCATACAAATCAGGCGATTGGTCTTGCACAGGGAAATGATGTTGCTGACCTCGCTCACCGGCGTGCGCGGCCACTGCTGGCCGTTGGCCAGGACCACGCGCACCACATTAGCGCCGGTGTTGGCGATATTGGGAATGGATGTCGCCGTCTGACCCGCAAACCAGGCGTGCGCGTGGTTGATGCCGCGCATGACAAAAGGCTGGCCGTTGCCGTCGAGCAGCTGAGTGCCGGAGACCGAAAACCCCGCCCAGGCCGATGCCGACCAGAGGCTCGCGCCGAGAGCGCAGCCCGCCAAAACAGTTTTTAAGAACCGAAAGTAATTCATTATTGTGACCTCGTTGACCGGAGTTGCCCGTATCCCCTTGGGACCGAGCCGCGGTGGATGAACTGCTGCCGAAAAAACTGCGGAAGCCATAGAGGCGCCCGCTCGACGGCCAAATGAACCGATGTAACGGGTTACATTATAAGNNACGGTGGGCTGTCGGCCGATGGTCTACTAAAGAAGGAAAAGAAAGGAAAAAGGAGAAAACGGCAGCGGGCCGCACGCGGCCCGAATTGACAGGGTCAGTCGTTACCGTAGCTCATCAAGCGCTGGTAGCGTTTGTCGAGCAGCTCGGCCATGGGCATGGCCGAATAGTGGTCTAGCTGGAGGCTTAGGCGTTCGCGCAGAGTTACCGCCATAGCCTCTATGTCCCTGTGCGCCCCGCCCAAGGGCTCGGGAATGGTTTCGTCGACTATGCCCAGATCCTCCAGAACGCGGGAAGTCACACCCATAGCCTCGGCCGCCAAGGGGGCCTTTTCGACGGTTTTCCAAATAATGTTGGCGCAGCCTTCAGGGGAAATAACGAAGTAGGTCGAGTACTGCAACATGTTTAGGTGATCGCCCACGCCTATGGCCAGCGCTCCCCCTGACGACCCCTCCCCTATGACCGTGCAGATGATGGGTGTGCGCAGCCGCGACATGACCGCGAGATTTTGAGCGATGGCTTCGCTGATGCCACGCTCCTCACTATCGATCCCGGGATAAGCCCCGGGGGTGTCGATCAAAGTGAGGATCGGCAGCTTGAAGCGCTCTGCCATATTCNNTCGGGCTTGGGCATGCCGAAATTGCGCGAGACTTTTTCCTGCACGCTGCGACCCTTTTCTTCGCCGATCACCATCACGGGTTTGCCATTCAGCCGGCCTATGCCGCCGATGATGGCCTTGTCGTCGCCGAAGTGGCGGTCGCCGTGCAACTCTTCCCAGTCGGTAAACAGACGGGAAATATAGTCCGAGGCATAGGGCCGCTGGGGATGGCGCGCGACCTGAACGATCTGCCAGGAGCTGAGATTGGAATAGATACTTTCCGTGAGCTTGGCGGACTTGTCCCGCAAGCGCTCGATTTCCTCGGTGATATTCAGGCGATTGTCTTTGCCGACCAACTGCAGTTCAGCAATCTTACCTTCGAGTTCGGCGATTGGCTGTTCGAAAGCCAAGTAATTCAAGTTCATAGGCAATTCTTGTTATGGCGGTTGACGAGGCCCGGCCCAGCAGACCCAGGGATAAAAAATTGGTCGCAAGTTTAGCACTATCTGCGACCATTCTTCACGAACTACCCGCCGGTCTGGCGATAGACCAACTTGACCTTGTCCTGGCCGTAAAGGCCGCGCAGCTGCGTAAGAAGGTCATCGCTCGGTTTGACCCGCCAGCTGGGGCCAAAACGCAATTGCGCCGCGCAATCGCCGCGCTCATATTGCACCGCCACCGCGCAGCCACCCTGGTTGTGTCGGGCCAAGGCATCCTTGAGGCGCTGCACACTGTCGGGCGCTAATTCCGTCTGCCGCCAGTGGATATTGATCGCCTCAATTTTCGCCAGGCGCGCCTCCGCCAGGTCCAACAAGCTGTCGGCGCGCATTTTTAGTCCGCCGCTGTAGTCGTCATAGCTGATGACCCCATCGATTACCAACATGGCGTCCTTGCTGAGTTTTTCGCGGTAAGTGCTGTAAGTGTCCGCAAACAGCGCCACCTCGATTCGTCCGCTGCGATCGTCGAGCGTGACAAAGGCCATGCTGTCCCCCCGCTTGGTTTTCATCACGCGGAAGGCAACCACCAGACCCGCCACCGTCTGCCGATTTTTGTCGGGCTTGAGATCGGCGATTCGGCAGGACACCAGGTGTTTCATCTCATCCTGAAATTCCTCGATGGGATGCCCGGTAAGATATAACCCGAGGGTTTCCTTCTCGCCGTTGAGGCGTTCTTTGATGCTCCAGCGCCGCACGCGCCGAAAATCCGCGTAGACATCCCGGTCGGCCGCGCCATCGACAGCGGCGCCGCCGAACAAGTCGACCATGCCAGCGTTAAAATTGGCCGCGCTCTGCTCGGCGGTTTTTACCGCTTCCACCAGGGCGCACCACATGACTGCGCGATCGTAATCCACATCGACGCCCGGCCCTAAGCGATCCAGGGCGCCGCTGCGCACCAGCGCCTCTAGGGCGCGTTTGTTGACTTTGCGCGGATCGACTTTCGCGCAAAAATCGAAGAGGTCAGTAAAGGGGCCGCTCTTGCGGGCGTTGATGATATTTTCGATTGGGCCCTCACCTAAACCTTTAATTGCACCCAAGCCGTAAATAATGTTGTTCTCGCCATCGACGGTAAATTGGAATTCACCGTGGTTGACGTCCGGCGGCAGGAGGGTCAGGCCCATGTGCCGGACCTCCTCGATGAAGGTGACCACCTTGTCCGTTTTATCCATATCCGACGACATAGTCGCCGCCATGAACTGCGCTGGATAATGGGCCTTCAACCAGGCGGTCTGGTAGGAGACCAGGGCGTATGCGGCAGAGTGGGATTTATTGAAGCCGTAGCCGGCGAATTTTTCCACCAGATCAAAAATGCGAATCGCCAGCTCCGGATCGATACCCTGCTTTTTTGCTCCCTCTTCGAACACCGCCCGCTGCTTGGCCATTTCCTCGGGCTTTTTCTTGCCCATGGCCCGCCGCAACATGTCGGCGCCGCCGAGTGTGTAACCCGCGAGCACCTGCGCGATCTGCATAACCTGTTCCTGGTAAACGATCACGCCGTAGGTCGGTTCAAGCACCGGCTTTAAACTGGCATGTTGGAACTTGGCATCGGGGTAGGCCACTTGAGCGCGGCCGTGTTTGCGGTTGATAAAGTCATCCACCATGCCCGACTCCAGCGGGCCAGGTCGAAATAGCGCCACCAAGGCGATGAGGTCTTCGATATTATCCGGCTGCAAGCGCTTGATCAGATCTTTCATGCCGCGGGATTCCAACTGGAACACCGCGGTCGTTTCCGCGCGCTTCAACAGCTTGAACGTCGGCACATCGTCCAGCGGGATCGCCGTGATATCCAGCCCAGGCTCCCCTTTTTTCGCGCGCTGTCGATCGATCATTAAGCGCGCCCAATCGATGATGGTGAGGGTGCGCAAGCCGAGGAAGTCGAATTTGACGAGACCGGCTTCCTCCACGTCATTTTTATCGAATTGGGTGACCAGACTGCCGCCGGTTTCGTCGCAGTACAAAGGCGCAAAATCCGTGAGGCAGGTCGGTGCAATGACCACGCCCCCGGCGTGTTTACCCACGTTGCGGGTAATGCCTTCCAGCTGCAGCGCCATGTCCCAGATCTCCTGGGCGTCGGCGTCATTCTGCAGAAACTCCTGCAGCGGCGCCTCCTGCTCCAAGGCCGCTTCCAGCGTCATGCCCGGCGTGGCCGGAATCATTTTCGATAACTTATCGGCGAGCCCGTAGGATTTTCCCTGTACCCGCGCCACGTCGCGCACCACCGCCTTGGCGGCCATGGTGCCGAAAGTGATGATCTGGCTGACGGCGCTGCGCCCATAGGTATCAGCGACGTAGGCGATCACCCGGTCGCGGTTATCCATGCAAAAATCTATATCGAAGTCGGGCATGGAAACCCGCTCAGGATTGAGGAATCGCTCGAACAGCAAATCGTATTGCAGGGGATCCAGGTCGGTGATCTTGAGGGCGTAGGCCACCAGCGACCCCGCGCCCGAGCCCCGCCCCGGTCCGACCGGGATCCCCTGATCCTTGGCCCACCGAATAAAGTCCATTACGATCAAAAAATAACCGGCAAAGCCCATTTGGATAATGATCTGCAGCTCGAACTTCAACCGGTCTTCGTAGACCTCGCGTCGCGCGGTGTAATCCGTCGCCGCCGGGTCGAGAATGCGCGCAAGCCGCCACTCCAACCCTTCGAGGCAGACTTTTTCGAAGAACGCGTTCTCGGTTAAACCCTCAGGGATGGGATACTCGGGCAGGAAATATTTGCCAAGCTGGATATCCAGAGTACAGCGCTTGGCAATTTCCACGGAATTGGCCAGTGCCTCGGGAATGTCGCTAAAGAGTTCCTCCATTTCCTCAATGGAACGCAGATATTGCTCATCGCTGTACCGGCGCTCCCGGCGCGGGTCATCCAAGGTGCGCCCTTCGCCGATACAAACCCTTGCCTCGTGCACTTCAAACTGATCGGCATCGAGAAACCGCACGTCGTTGGTGGCCACAACGGGACACTCGAGCTTGTCCGCCAGCTCAACCGCGCGTTCGATATAAATGCCCTCATTTTCGCGGCCGGTGCGCTGCAGCTCGATATAAAACCGATCGGGAAAGTCGGCCATCCAGGCGCGTGCCAAAGCCTCAGCCTGGTCCAACTTGTCGGCAATCAACGCTTTGCCGATATCGCCCGCGCGGGCACCGGACATGGCGATCACACCCTCACTGTGCGCGGTCAGCCATTCCCGCCGGATGAACGCTTGCCCAAGATATTGGCCCTTCTGATACGCCAGAGAAATGAGCTGGACGATGTTCTTATAGCCCGTGTTGTTTTGAGCGAACAAGGTGATGAGATGGGTGGCAGCGTCCTCGCCGGCAGCGCGAATATAGAAGTCACAACCGCTGATGGGTTTGATGCCGGCACCCTGCGCCGCCTTATAAAACTTGATCAGGCCAAAATAATTGGTGAGATCGGTCACGCCGCAGGCGGGCATCTGCAACTGCTGCAGCCTTTTCACCAGGCTCTTGATGCGAATGATGCTATCGACCAGGGAAAACTCGGTCCGCACCCGCAGATGGACAAAATTTGGACTCATATAACGACCTGCATTATTTTTAGCACGCTCCGTTTTTTTTGCTATAATCGCCCCCTTACTGAGCAGGCCACCCCATTACGGGGCACAAGCAACAAGCAAAAGCGCTTCATTCAAGGTTATTTCGGGGAGAATCTTAACCAATATCGGTCGAATCCCCAACAAACGTTTAACGTTTGTATTGGTGTAATAATTGCCTAATAACCTTCGCTTTATTCGGGCCGCTAAGCCGACCACCGCCCTACGGGCACCACCGGGCATTTTTCGTCGGCTTCATTCGCCGAGTGCATCTGGCCATCTAACCAACCGGTTAACCGGTGGTCCAGTCAGCTGCATTAAACGGCCGCATCAAACGGCCACTTTAGCTCAACCGGTCATTTTAGCCGAACCGGTCATTTTAGCCGAACCGGTCATTTTAGCCGAACCGGCCATTTAAGCCGGCTGAAACAGGGGCTAACTTTCGCCTGCGGCTGCACTACCCCCAAGGAACGACGACGATTCATCGCTGCGACATTTTTCCTCGCACCAGGAACCCGAATCTAATCGAAGATTAGAGAATTTGTTCTCATGTTGTACACCAAACCCATGATCGATCAGGTTTTCCAAATTCGGAAAGTCGCGCCCGACCACATCCGCGCTCAGATCAAATTGGCCGATCCGAGGTTATTGGATTTTATGGTCGAGCTCTATTGGCAATTTGATGAAAAAGCGCTGCGCGATCACATCCGCTTACTCATGTCCTTGGCCGGCCCAACCTGGGTCGCCCTATTGCAAGAAAATCCTGCGCTCTCCAGTCAAAATCGGCGGGTTTATCGCGGTCGCGAAGCCGCGCCGGACCCGCGCAATCCGGATACGCCACAAATAAAAGAAAAAGCCGTGATTTATCGCGGCCAGGTCGTCCAGGTTTCCAGCTGACCTGGCAAAGTACCGGCCACACCTGTAACAAGCGGCAGCTGCAAGCCCAGTCAAAACATATTCGAATCGAAGGAGATTTTATGAGTACCATCGGCTTGATTCACAAAAAACGCGCCCTATTCACCGGCCTTCAGCCCTTGCTGCGCGACTCGGAACTGAATGAAGCAATCCATCTTTGGGAACAGAAATATGCCGACACTCCCACTTTTTCGCTGCGTTACTACGTTGCCGATTTACAAAGGCGGATTAACTCCAAAGTCGCGGCAAAAACTCTGCTACTGAATATTATGCGCGCCTTGACCCTGCCGGAAAAGGAGCTGCTCCCCGACCCCTCGGCGCGCGTGAACGCCTATGTCACCCATCGCCGGCACTAAAAAGACGCCGGGATTTTTGGCATTGATTTATGAACATCGGGCGCTAGTCGCCCAAGACCAACGTTTTTAGGACTGCTCATGACGGAAATTCAGCGTTTTATCGGCCGCATCCGCGATCACTACCTGATCGGCCTTTGCAAAGAGATCGCAATCTACAACCAAACTTTCAACAAAACACTCAGTGAGGCCATGATCGAACTCGAAGGCCTGGACCCCCAGCCACCGGTATTTCATTTGCACCGAGTGGACATGTCGAGCAACTCTCGTTCCTATACCGATTTCACCGAATTCCAGCCCGACGATAATATTTATTTTCGCCCGACCAAATTATCGCTCAACAATCAGATGAAAATTTCGCTCGAGCCGTTTGTCTGGAACGAAGTGGACATCGAATGTTCAGCTTTTGACGTGCGCGCGCCCCTGTTGCAGAAATGGGCCTATTACTGGCTGCACGATTTCAAGCGCGGCAATGAATACGGCCTTACCGGTTGCGTGCACGGCCTCAGCTTCCCGCAAAAAGTGCAGGACTTCTGCCATTTCACCGTGGATTTCGGGTCAGCCGACGTGCGCAGTTTTGTGGAACTTATGCAGGTACTGCATCACCTCGGCGTGCGCAAGGCGCGAGTTTACTCCAAGGCGCTGTATCAATAAGGGCAGACTAATATCGGCGGATCGCCTTTGGCCGTCCGCCTTTCGGGTAAATTATTCACCCTCTTGCAGCGGGGTCGCCCACAGGTCGTAATCGTCGGCCGCTTCGATCACCACCGGCACCAAATCACCCGGACGCAAACCGTAATCTCCCTCTATTGTCACAACCCCGTCGATTTCCGGCGCATCGGCATAACTGCGGGCGGTGGCGATACCGTCTTCAACATGGTCGACCAGCACGTCCATTTCCCAGCCGATTTTATTCTGCAATTTCGCCGCGGAGATCGCCTGTTGTTTTTCCATGAAGCGCTCCCAACGCTCTTTTTTCACTTCATCCGGTACCGGATTGGGCAGATCATTGGCGGCGGCGCCGGTGACGGGGGAATATTCAAAACAACCGACGCGATCCAACTGGGCTTCGTCCAACCAATTCAGCAGATGATTGAAATCCTCTTCGGTTTCGCCGGGAAAACCGACGATGAAGGTCGAGCGCAAGGTAATTTCCGGGCAAATTTCCCGCCAGCGCCAAATGCGCTCAAGCGTTTTTTCCTGGTGCGCCGGCCGGCGCATGTTTTTCAATATGGTCGGGCTTGCGTGCTGGAACGGTATATCCAGATAGGGCAACACTTTTCCGTCGGCCATCAGGGGAATAATGTCATCCACGTGCGGGTAGGGATAAACATAGTGCAGGCGCACCCACGCGCCCAGCTCGCTCAGCGCCTCACACAGATCGTACATTTTGGTTTTTACAGGCCGCCCCTGCCAGAAGCCGGTGCGGTATTTGAGGTCGACGCCATAGGCGCTGGTGTCCTG
>DJFO01000213.1:0-4936 GCA_002432555.1 Marinagarivorans sp. UBA5870 | reverse complement strand
ATTTTCAAATAGGCATAGTGACGCGGCGTCAGCTTGATACCCTGCGGCGGCACCAGATCGATAAACGGGTCGTGATCGGCCATCGGCGGGACCACTTGGTGTACCGCGTTCACCACCTGCTCGTATTGTTGCGGACCGGTCACCGCGAGAACGCTGGGATGAATCCGGCGGATCACATCCTCTTCCACCCCCATACAACCGGTGACAATCACACGACCGTTTTCGTTGATTGCCTCGCCGATCGCGTCGAGGGATTCCTGCTTGGCACTGTCGATAAATCCGCAGGTGTTAACCACTACTACGTCCGCGTCTTGATAAGTGGGCACCACCTGGTAGCCCTCGGTGCGCAGCTGGGTGAGGATACGCTCGGAATCGACGAGGGCTTTCGGACAGCCGAGAGAGACGAAGCCGACTTTCGGTGGGGACTTGGACATGTAATGGGAACCTGGGGGAGAAAAAAGCGCGCATTCTACCCCATCTCGGGTGGAAAAACGCCTGGAGAATGATTAAAAAACGGTCAGGCCAGAACTTTGTGCAGAACTTCCACCGGGCAGCCGCGCACTTCCGCCGTTTTCTGCCAGCGCCAACCGCGCTTGGTGTAATAGTCGCCGGCATCAAAGCTGTAAAGCCACAACTCTGACAGTGCCAGCGCGCGCGCCGCCGCCTCTCCATGGGCGAGCAGGCCGTGCCCAATGCCGCGATAGCGCCAGGCCGGTTGAACGTAGAGATTGGTCAACCAGACCTTGCCCGCCCCTCGGTCCGCGCCGTAGCGAATCAGGCTGACGGTTCCTATGGGATTTTCTTCGCTAAAGGCGACGAACGTCGATGGCAGTGAGTCCCGAGTCAAATGGGTGCGCATCAGCGTCTGCCGCTCGTGCAGCACCTTGGCCAATTCGCCCTGGGTGAGCGCGGCGGCATCCCGCATGCGCAGCCATTCGGCGTGATGCCAGCCGACTACCTCGTCGAACCACTCTGGGTGGTACACCAGATCGGTTATCTGCCAGCCAGCCACCCGGCGTTACTTGACGATTTCGCCGTGCGCCTGCTTATCCGCATGATAAGAAGAACGCACCAATGGTCCGCAGGCAGCGCGGGTAAAACCGAGTTCTTTGGCGAGCGCCGCGTACTCATCAAATTCGGCGGGCTCGACGTACCGACTAACCGGCAGGTGCTCGCGGGACGGCTGGAGGTATTGGCCGATGGTGAGCATGTCGATGTCGTGCTCCCGCATCTCGCGCATCACCTCGATGATCTCTTCTTTGGTCTCGCCGAGACCGACCATGAGGCCCGACTTGGTCATCACCTCGGGGCGCCGCGCCTTGTATTGTTTGAGCAGCTGGAGCGACCATTTGAAGTTGGCGCCAGGTCGCGCCTGCAGGTACAGCCGGGGCACGGTCTCCAGGTTGTGGTTGAAGACATCCGGCGGTTCGCGTTCGAGAATATCCAACGCGACTTCCATGCGGCCGCGGAAGTCGGGTGTCAGCACCTCGACCTGCAGCGCCGGCGACAGGGCGCGCGCCTCGCGAATGCAATCGGCGAAGTGCTGGGCCCCGCCATCGCGCAGATCGTCCCGGTCGACCGAGGTGATCACCACGTAGCGCAAGCCCATGTCGGCAATCGCCTGCGCGAGATTCTTGGGCTCCGCCGGATCGAGCGGATTGGGTTTACCGTGGCCGACGTCGCAGAAAGGGCAGCGTCGGGTACAAATATCGCCCATGATCATAAAGGTGGCGGTGCCGCCGCTGAAACACTCCCCCAGGTTGGGGCAGTTGGCCTCTTCACACACGGTGGACAAATTGGCCTTGCGCAGGAGCTTCTTGATGCGGTCAACCTCCGGCGATACGGGCACCCGCACCCGGATCCAATCCGGCTTCCGCAGCAAACTGTCGGTGGCGATAATTTTGACGGGAATGCGCTCGACTTTATCGGCATCACGCAGTTTTTCACCCTGTTCCAAACGGCGGGTGCGTTTGACGGGAAGCTTTTCGGTCATAGACATCTCACGGGAGGTAAAAGCATCAGCCCGCCGGCGCGCGGCTAGCCGATGCGGTCTGTTCCAAGTTGTGCGCCAGCAGATCGGCAAACGCGCGCTCCACCGCGGAATAGTCCACGAGATGCGGCGCTACCCAATCGGTCAGCTGCGTCATTTGCAGGCCATTATAGCCGCAGGGATTGATTCGCAGGAACGGTGTCAGGTCCATGTTCACATTCAGGCTCAGGCCGTGAAAGCTACAGCCGCGCCGCACTCGCAAACCCAGGGACGCGATCTTTTTGCCCTGGACATAGACCCCGGGGGCATCGGGCCGCGACGCCGCCGGCACAGCCCAAGTCGCGAGGAACTCCACCACCGACTGCTCGAGCAGGGTTACCAGGGCGCGCACGCCTAAATTGAGGCGGCGCAAATCCAGCAGTGGATACGCCACCAGCTGCCCCGGACCGTGATAGGTCACCTGCCCGCCCCGATCGGTCTGGACTACAGGGATATCACCTGGATCGAGCAGGTGTTCCACCCTGCCCGCCTGTCCCTGAGTAAACACCGGCGGGTGCTGAACCAGCCAGAGCTGATCGGGAGTTTCCGGCAGTCGCTCTGCGGTAAACGACTGCATCTGCCGCCAGACGTCCAGATAGGGCAACACGCCCAAGAACCGGGTATGCAGGCGGGAGTCCGTGCTCAAGTTACAACACCATTTGCACTGCCGGGTGCTTTTTCAAATCGTCAAAAATCGCCTGCAACTGGGCAGTACCGGTGGCGGTGATCACAATATTGATCGACTCAAACCGACCGTTGCGGCTCGGGCGTATCTTCACTGCGTCTCGGTCAAAATCGTCCGCGTGCCGCTCAAAAACTCCCGCCACGTAAGCGCGGAAATCGGCGGACGCCTCACCCATCACCCGAATGGTATAACCGGGACAAGGGAACTCTATCTTGGGAGGCGGCAGGTCGCTCATCAGCCGAAAAGATCCGTCATGAACAATATGAGGCCATCCCACAAGCGCGCGAAGAAGCCGGCTTCCTCAACCGCCTGCAGGGCGACCAGAGCGGTCTTATAAATTTCTTTACCTTCGAGGGTCACGCGCAATTCACCGAGGTTTTGCCCCTGCGTCAGAGGCGCAACTACCCGGCTGTCGACCACGATTTCCGCCTTGAGGGATTCGCTGGAGCCGCGCGGAATCGTGATGACCACGTCTTTGTCCACGCCGAGGGCCACTTCTTCAACTGCGCCCTTCCAGACGCGCGCGCGGCTCAGCTCCTGTCCATTGGTATACAAATTGTGCGTCTGGAAATAGCGGAAGCCGTAGGCGAGGAGTTTCTGCGATTCCTCTGCGCGCACTTCCTCCGACTTGGTACCGAGCACCACTGAAATAAGCCGCATGCCCTGGCGCTGCGCCGACGCAACTAGGCAATAACCCGCCTCCTCCGTATGGCCCGTTTTCAGGCCGTCCACGGTCGGGTCGCGGTGCAACAGCAGGTTGCGGTTGGGCTGATTGATACCGTTGTAGGTGAAATATTTTTCTTTGTAGAGCGCGTAGTGGTCCGGATGGTCGTTGATCACCGCGCGGGCCAGCACCGCCAAATCCCGGGCAGTGGTCAAATGGCCCTCAGCCGGCCAGCCAGTCGCATTGTGAAAATTGGAAGAGCGCATGCCGATGCGCTGGGCGTATTGGTTCATCACGTCGGCAAACGCCTGTTCGCTTCCGGCGAGGTGTTCGGCGAGCGCTATGGAGGCATCGTTGCCGGATTGCACGATCACACCGCGCAACAGTTCGATCACCGGGACCCGGCTGCCGACCTGGAGAAACATGGTCGAGCCGCCGCTCTTGGTGCCGCCGCGCCGCCAGGCGTCTTCGCTGATCAGCACTGGGTCCGCCTCTTTGATTTTGCCGCGCTCGATCTCCTCGGACACTATATAAGCCGTCAGCATTTTCGTGAGGCTTGCCGGCGGCAACTGCTGATCGGCGTTGTGCTCGATTAAGACCGCACCCGTGGCGGAATCCATCAGCAGATAGGCGCTGGAGGCGATCTGGGGCGGCGACGGAATAATCAGGGGTTCGGCTTGCGCAGGGAGGATAAACAGACAGAGCGACAACAGGAGAGAGGGATGAAGAAAATTCCAATTCATGATCGAAAAATGCCCAAGTATGTTGGAATGGCACGGCGTGAAGGCGCGCATTGTAGCAGCAATGATCGGAGCCGAAAAACGATTAAAGGGGCACCGGTCGGCTGAGTGACCGCCCTTATGAGCGGAAATGCGGCGGCGAGTTCAGCGGCATAGCCGCCGGTCGCCCGCCCCGCTCGGCGCGCCCGCTATCGGCCATTCGGCGAGCCCGCTATAAAAAGTCGTCGAGCCCCTTGGAGGTATTCGCCGAGAAAAGCAGGTGCCATGTTAGGACTCGCCCCGCCCGCGCCGAGTCGCACCGGAAGGGACGCGCAACACCCGGTTTTGCCCCCTTGGGCGGAAAGCGAACCGGTCGCGGGTCACACAGAAAGCTGGGGGGAAAAGACTTCGATGGTTTCGGTGGAGGGTGTCAGACGCTCGCCGGATTCGCCTTTTTTATCGTAGTCCGTCACGTGCAACACGTACCGCATGGATTCCAGTCGCGCCGTGTCCCGGTCGTTGCCCTGCACTATGACCCACGGACAAAAAATCGTGGAGGTGCGTTCGAACATAATTTCTTTGTAGCGCGTGAAGTCGGCCCAGCGGGCCTGCGCCTGGGCGTCGACGGTGCTGAGTTTCCACTGTTTCAACGGGTTGGTTTCCCGTTCTTTCAGCCGGCGTTTTTGCTCTTCCACGTCGATGGAAAACCAGAATTTGATTACCACCAACCCGTCTTCGGCCAGCATCTGCTCAAACTGCACTACTTGACGTAAAAACAACTCGTACTGCGCGGGTGAACAAAACCCCATCACCGGCTCGACAACAGCCCGGTTGTACCA
>DJFO01000002.1 GCA_002432555.1 Marinagarivorans sp. UBA5870 | reverse complement strand
GAGAGGAGATGTGCGGTATTGCGAGAAAAGTTAAAGCTCCCGCCGAAGACTCGTCTTCAGCTCCAACCGACACAAAAATGCAACAATCCCAGCACTTGATTTATGCCACGCTGATCACGTCCGATTTTTAGTCTATTTATTTGGGGCTTTCCGTTCGCGGTTGTGAGTCTACTCTATATTTTTGAGACGCCACAAGCCTTGTAAACATAAGGCCCAGCGGATTCGAAGGAGTAATGATCCTACTGGTCCATGCCTGCCACGATTCGCAAACATGAAAATTCCGCGCAGATCTTCGAAGGATCAATAGACCGTTTATAAAACGATGGAGGTCCCTGAGTGCTGTAATTTCCGGCGATTTCGCGAAATTATTCATCGCACTAGAGAAGGACGTCAATGTTTTATTGAAGTAGCGCGAGGACTAAAAAGGATGATAGTCACCGCACACTTCTCGCCAACCAGTTTAGCGCGGATAGCCCTATGCTATCGGCCCTATAGCGATTTCCTCGCGGAGCTTTTGCGGGCTGCCCTCTGAAATAAAGTATAGTCGCGCGCTATTAAGGTTATAGAAAGATCCTTGTTGTATAGCTATACCTATTGCTTTTATCACGCACATGCTCCAGATCAGAATTCCACCATCAGTCGTTCACCCGCCCTTGGTACCATTGGCACAGGATCCTGGAGTAATCAAGGGGCCTCGATGACCTTGATCTTTGCATTAAGCTCGCCCCCCAAAAGCTGCTTAAAGAACTTAATATCAAGAATCCACCCGGGTATTTTTGCATCGCGTGTTTATTGCAGTGTTGTTCCGGCACCAGTTAGACCCAAATCCTTTGGGTCATGGGTCATGGGTCATGAGTAAAAGGAAATTGCCAGAATTTCTGATCCGCCAGAGAAAAGGATATGCATATTATTGCCTAGGCCGTATACGTCTATGGGCGCGAGGGCGGACCCTCTCGCAAAAAAAACCCGTAGGTGATTTGTCAATCCACCCGCGGGCAAATACAAGCTGTGCACCGCAGAAAATTTCAAAGGATGAACGCATAAAAGACTTTCGATAAACCAAAGATATTTTTTCAGCGATCACATGAGGAGGAAAAACGCCTACACGCCGGTTTCTAAAATGTCAGACGCATTCGAAGAGAATCTACTTTGGCTGCCGTCGAATCCCCGTAAGCTGCTGGTGCAAATAATCGAGCGCCATATAGCTGTAATATCAATAAACGTTTGGCGTGCCTTTGTGCTAGCTTAGCCCAACAGGTGTAGCTCGCCTGCTCCCAGATAAATTTCTCGCCTCGTGCACTTCTTGAAGGCTACAGCCTATTGGGTTGTTTAGATTCCTCGATCAACAAGCTGCACATATAGAACCTTGAAGGATTGAGCGCGCCACGGAGTGGCGATTGACGCCCGGCCGAGTCGTCGGGCAAGACGCCTGTTGGAGTTAGCCCGCAGGCGGCCGATCCACAACTGGAGGTGACTATGAAAATCCTATTTACGACAGCTCTCGCCTTGACTGTAGCGAGTTTCGCCTTTACTGCTATCGCTGAAACAACAAAATACTCAACTAAAGGACTTCACACGAATGCAAGCTGGTATGAGTCAGACGATTGTTCTTACGAATCATTGAGCGTCTCAGCCAGTGAAGCGATCAGTCGTCAAACCGGCACTCCGTCCACAACGAGTACTTTCATCGGTGTTTCCTACAGCTATTCCAACTGGTGCACAGGCCAATATGAATCGAGGTATGGCTCGGGGGAAGGTGTGGTTGCCGGCGGACTCAACTCCGTTGAAGTTGAAGGTAGTATTCCCTTTTTCAACTATGTCACCAACGAGCTCAGCACTGTCAGCGTCGACTTGACATTCACTTCGAACGGTGAGTACTCCAGTCGGGGCACGTCCAACTTCGTCTACGTAACCGGGCCCGTGCGAAACCGGTACCGTAGCGTCGGTTCATTTGAATCGGCCAATGTCAGTGGTACCGTTGTGGAAGACGGTGAAAATTTGGCTGACTTGCCGCTGTCCTGGGCCGAAATAGGTAAAATCTCTAACGGTACGCTTGAAATAGTGAAACCAGGGGCTTAATGCAGTTCTTATTTCCCAAGCGCCATCATCCGTCCGGATGATGGCGCGTTTGGTCTCAGGCACGGCCGTTACCGCTCAAATTGTTTTTCGGCCGATGCAACGCTGCTTGCGCAAACTGGGCTGTGGATTTGTCGCATTAAAGCCGGAGGGATTTTTTTATATGGAGGCTTGCTTCGATTCCTGATGCGGGCGTTAAGCCGGCGCGCTGATCTGGCTGTCCACCGCCGACCCAAAGTTGGACTGTTCCGGGCATGACAGCACGATTGCCGTTATCGTCCACCGAACTCAAATCCCGATCGTTCAATTCAAAGGTGACGTTTCGGGTTTCGCCCTTGGGGATGTGGACGCGCTGAAAACCCACCAGCGCTCTTATGGGAGCGCCCTTCACATCATTTCGCTTCGCGTAAAGCTGGACCACTTCATCCCCATTCATGTTGCCCACATTGGTGATGGCGACGGATACGGCAACAACACTTCCGGCCCGCCATTGCTTCGGCGACACTTTTATTCTCTCGTAATCAAACCGGCTGTACGAAAGACCATAGCCAAAGGGAAATAGAACCTCATCTTTGTGATATCGATAAGTGCGGTTTGCCATGGAATAATCATCGAAGGACGGCAACTGCCCAGTCGATCGATAAAATGTCACGGGTAAACGACCCGCCGGGCTGAAGTCGCCAGCGAGCATTGACGCAACGGCTTCACCGCCTTGACCGCCGGGATACCAGGCTTCGATTATGGCAGTCGCCCTTAGCTCGTCCTCATTGACAGCCAAAGCACTACCATTCATAAGTACTACCACGACGGGTTTACCAAGGGAATAAAGCCGTTGCAATAAATCGCGCTGCACTTGTGGTAATGATAAATCGGTTCGATCGCCACCACTAAAGCCAGGTAGTGGCACAGGCATTTCTTCCCCCTCTAGTTGCGCGGTGAGACCGGCAACAAAAATGACGGCATCCGCCTTTTTTGCCGCCACTACGGCGTTTTCGGCTCCGGGATCTGAAGGCAGACTCCACACCNNCGGCATCCGCTTTTTTTGCCGCCATGACGGCGTTTTCCGCTCCGGGATTTGAAGGCAGACTCCACACCAGCTGTTCATCGCCCTGTTCGCCACGCTGGAACGCTTCGATTTTTAGGGAATACTGCCGGCCGGCATCCAAGCGCACAGACCCGCTCGCAATGACCGGGCGCCAGTCAACATCCCAGGCATCAATGACAATCTGATCATCCACCCAGATGCGATAGCCGCCACCCGCCAAATAGCGCATCCTATAAGAGCCACTTTCCGGTGCCTTGATATATCCGGTCCAACGCACCGCCCCGTCGCGGACCTCATTGCGCCACGTCATTCTCGCGTTGGGTTCCACGCGCTTTAGCAGGGGCTTGCCGCTCAATTTCTTGTCGGCAAATTTCTTGTCGACAAGCTTCTTGTCGGTAAAATACTCAGCAGTTAAACCGCTTTTTCGGCATGCCGAATCCACGCATAGCACCGCATCCGGTACCGGGGTTTGCACGGGATCCAACAAACCTGTACCGAGTGAATGCTCTATGTTCGCTGCACCGAAGCGCGCTCGCAGACCTTGCAAAATGGTTACCGGCTGCGACGGCGTTCCGTGATAATTTCCGACAAGAGCTTCCACGCTGTCGGCATTGGGACCGATGACCACAAACTTTTGCATGCCGGGTTTTAACGGTAAAAAACCATCTTTGTTTTTTAGCAGAACCAGGGACTTTTCGGCCACCCTGCGCGACAGGTCACGGTTTGCAGCCGTATCGTTCTCGCTGGCCGTGATTTTAGGAAAGACCGAAGGCCTAGGGTCAAATTGGCCCAGGCGCATTCTGGCGGTGAATAAACGCACCAGGGACACGTCGATCTGTTCTTCCGTCAACAGGCCTTTTTTCAGCGCCTTGAAGATATTGTCCGCTTCAGTGGCTTCACCACAGATCAAATCCATTCCACTGTCAAAAGCTGCTTTGATACCTTCTTCCGGCGCGGCAGAATAACCGTGATTATCACTGTGGTAGATATCGTAAACCGCACCGCAATCGGACACCACATACCCATCGAAGCCCCACTTTTTTCGCAGGGTTTCCTGCAGCAGGTTTTTGCTCGCGCACGCTGGGACGCCGTGGACAGCGTTATAGGCGCACATCACCGATTGCGCCTTGGCTTCCATGACGGTGGCGCGAAATGCCGGTAGATAGGTTTCTTCCAAATCTTTCGCGCTGGGGTGGAAATCGTCCCGATGACGGCTCGCTTCCGGACCGCTGTGAACCGCATAATGTTTCGGAGTTGCGACGGTTTTCAGGTATCGGGGGTCGTCCCCCTGCAGGCCTTTTACAAACGCAACACCCAAGCGCGAGGTCAGGTGTGGATCTTCCCCATAGGTCTCTTGCCCGCGCCCCCAACGCGGGTCGCGAAAAATGTTGATATTCGGTGACCACACTGTCAGTCCCCCAAACCAATCAGAACCACCCAAGCGATGTTGTTTGGCAAAATGTTTGGCCCGGAATTCGGTGCTGATCACCTTGGCAACCTGGTGCATCTGTGCCTCATCCCAGGTGGCTGCCATACCTATAGCTTGAGGAAATACCGTGGCCTCGCCCAGCGCCGCCACGCCATGTAAACCCTCGTTCCACCAATTGTATTCCCGCACGCCCAGCCTAGGTATCGCCGGTGCATCATTAATGAGCTGGGGGACCTTTTCCTCTAGAGTCATATGGGCAACCAAATCCTGGGCGCGCTCACTGAAACTCAGCGTGGTATCTTGGTATCGTGGAAGTGCTTTTGGTGCCTGAGCATATGCAACTTCCGCCAGGGAAACCACCATAAGCCAGATCAGCCAAAACCAACTCGGCCGCGCCTTACCTTGCGCCTCACGATTATTTTGAAACCGTCCCAACGTTATGATCATCAGCTCACTCACTGCTTTGATGCGGCCGTTAGTATTTGGCGAAATCCGCAGCCCGCCAGCCATTGAAGCCGACGGGCTGATGGAGGTTTCCGCTGCCGTGACGCAATAAAATTGTTTCCACTCGTTGGTGTGGAGACTACTGAAAGTTCTTGTGCTCAATGACCCAGCTGGTTCCGCAGATACCGCACGAATTTCCGAGGAACATCCCCCGTCCACGCGCGGATTGATCATCCTTCAAGTGCCAGTTCAGCCAAGCCACCCCAACGCGCGCATATTCGCCGCCGTTATCCTCGCTGTAAGTTCCGCCGTGGCCAACCGGCAGATTCGCGTGGTAAACAGGAACCGCCGATATGGACCTGTAATCGCGCCGGCCATTTTCGTAGGCAATGTCCGACGGACCGCCGTTAAAATAGGCGACCGGCGTATGCATGCTTGCATACACGTTCTGATTAGGACTCAGTAAGCCGCTGTTCATGGCAACAACGGTCGAAAGGCGCGGATCTTTTGCGGCATTCAAACTCATCAGGCCACCGCACGAATAGCCCATTACTGCGACCTTTTGCTCATCGAGATGACCGAAGTATTGGCTGCAAGCGTCTACAGTTTCGTCACTAGCCCAATCGATGGCCGCGATATGTGTGGACCNNCGATCACCAGATAACCATGCGACGCAATTTCAGCAAGAAACTCGGCGGAACTGAGGCCATTCGACCCGCACCCACCGTTGCCCCAGGAAACGATTGGTAGTTTCCCGTTCAGGGAAGCTGGGCGATAGATTGTGTGGCGAGACAGGCCGGGTTCCTGTTCGACCACAACCGCGTGCGCACCCGATAACGGAGCGCCACGATTGGCCCACGAAACCGGAGTCGCGGCCGGCCGCGGGTGCGGATCTTCGCATGCGGCAACCACACCACTGGAAGAGCTGGAGCTCGAGCTGGATGACGAGCTGGATGAGGAGCTAGACGATGAGCTTGTGCTTGAAGATGACGTTGAAGAATTGGACGGCGAAGAAGTATTCTGACCACCGCAGGCCGTTATTAACAATAGAGCTGCAAAAGATCCTGCGCTGCATAATCGCCTAAACGCATCTTCGCGCAAACGGCTTTGGGACAAATCGCGCTTTAACAAGCCGCCTTGAGAAACCTTTTGGATTTTGGCAAACATAATTCCCCCATTCTTCGAATGTTTCTGTTTCCCTTCCGTTGTTTCCGGCAGCACCACCTTTGAGGTACTCGAGTTTTGTTCAATAGTTTATTGCCGCCCAGTGAAAGGAATTAAGGTCAAATTTCATCTATTAAAAAAATGTGGAAGTCCATTTCCACAAGGGCTTGTGCAACCGAGTTCCCGTGCTATTGCTTCGGGTTTTGTTTGATATAGTTCATCAGCCATGTCATAGCGGGACGCGGGGTGCCATTATCCTGAATCAAACCGGACCCCTCGATCCAAGTTCTCCCGACAACATAACCCCAAATGGTTATCCCCTTGACGTGCGGATAGTTATAAAACAACGGAAAGTGATTTTGGAAATTCTGTAGCTGCCGCTGATCATTGAGCTCGCCAATATCGTATTCCGAGATATAGATTGGCACCTGCAGCTGGTTCCAAAGATTATCAAGGGCTGCTTTGACCTCCGCCGTTGGTACATCTTTTAGTTCGTGCGCTTGTAGGCCGATCGCATCCGCGTAACCGCCTTGAACAACCGGTTTCGCAAGGGCAATAAACTCATTGTGCTGCCATCGAATATTGTTGTAGTCGTTCAGAATCAGTATGGATTTTGGACAGTATTGCCGGGCTAATTGGAAGACCCGAATAATCCAATTATTACCGTAGGCTTTCTGGGCGTAGGCCGCTGGCTGGTGCCCTGGCACGGCTTCGTTCACCACGTCGATCATTTCGATATCCGGATAGCGTGTGCAGAAATCGCGGATCCATTCTTCAATCTCCGCGGCGGTTTCGGTTGCGCTCAGATTATTGATCCAGGCAGGTGATTGCGCGCCCCAAACGAAAGTGTGAGCTTTCATCGGAATGTTATTCTGGCGGGTAAACTGATAGATCCGGTCGACCGGCGCCCAATTATATTGGTCGCGGGTACCTTCAACCGAAGCCCATTTACCCTCATTTTCCGGCGTAATCTGATCCCAATATTGAAGAAAATCCGAACGCACGGCGCCGGAGGTGGTGATGTTGCCAACAAAAAATTTATGATTCTTGCCAGGTATTGCCGGAGGTTCGACAAATTTCCCACCCGCGTTCGAATAAACTGCAAACGCGCTTATAGTGGCGTTGTCGATACTCGCGCTCAATTCGATCGTCAGCTTTTCATCCGCAACCATGATGTTTGGGACGATCACATCAAATGCCCGGTCATGACCCACGTCGGCATACAGATCTGCATCGATGAATACCGGTTGTCCCTCAACCGTCACACTAAATAAACGTGCGCCTTCGACCTCGTGGTACATTTCAACAAAACGAAGCTGGACGCTATAGGTTGAGTTAGTTACCGGCACCTCATACTTAAAGTTTCCGTAGCGTTCGCTCTGATAGAGCGTGTCAGCGGTCGTACCCTCGATACCGTCCGCAGTCGAGTTGACCGTGCCACCTGTGGAGAATCGATCGGCTTTGTAGTCCACACCGTCGATCGTGGTTGCGGCACCGCCAGCATTGACCGCATAGACCAAGGTTGAGCCGCTGGGAATGGCGCCGGAGCTCGAGGAGCTGGATGACGAGCTACTGGATGAGCTGCTACTACTGGATGAGCTGCTGCTACTGGATGAGCTGCTGCTACTGGATGAGCTGCTAGACGAGCTGGTACTCGAGGAACTACTCGAAGACGCGCTGCTACTGGACGAAGACGAACTCGAAGAAGTGCTGCTGGACGAGGCGCTGTTTCCCGATGTAGCCGACCCACCGCAGCCTGTCAGCGGCAGGCTGATAATCAGCCCTAGACATGTTGCTCTGATCATCGAACTTGGAATTTTCATATAGCTCCCCAACTGTTGAATTATTGTTTTGTGCGGTCTCTGCCCGCCGAGCAACAAACGACTTTGGTGACCTCACCGGATCGGTCGCGGCTGAAGTACAAAAATAACGAAATCAACAAGTTGCAGATGAAACTTACCGCAGCGTTCAATGGAAGATATTCGATAGTTCAATGAATAATGCAGATTGTTCAATCCGCTCCCTTGGTGAAAAAACTGTCGTTGTGATACGGGTAACAGTTTTTTCGTGCACAACGGATGAGCTTCGGTCGATGGCATTCGCTCCGCATATGCCTCGCCAGAATTAACCGGGGCGAGGTCTCATAGCGCGCGCAAGCACGGGTCAGTCTTTGGCGTTCGCTGGCGGGCTCTGGTACAGCGTCTTGAAGCTTTTGGGGGTACAGCCGTAGGCGGTTTTGAAAAGTTTGTTGAAGTAATTCACATTGTTGTAGCCGACCGCGAAGGCGATTTCGGCCACGTTCACGTCCCTCTCTTCAAGCAGTAGCCTCGCCGCTTCCGTCAGTCGAAGCTTGTTGAGGTATCCACTGAAGGTCAGACCAATCTCGTTTTTCAGGATGTCATTGATCTTGTTGCGGTTGATGCCCAGAGAGTTGACGGCCGTCTCAAGATCCAGGTCGTGGTTGGCATACTCCTTCGCCATAAAACTGATGACCGCCGCCTTTTCCTTGTCCGCGCGCGGTTCTATCGTCAGCTTCTGATATGCCACCAACGGCAGGTCGCGCTTCACATTCTCCTGTACCTGGGCAACCAGTGCGGCGACATACCGGCGAAATAACCAAATAAAGGAAAACAACCAAAGCAGTGCCGCCACTGCCATTGCGGCATACAGCCTGCGAGGATCTTGTCCCACCACTCGGAGGTCGGAGATTTTGACGTTCGACGGGGTAAGCCGCGGACTTTGCAAGGAATTAACGAAACCCAGGCCAAACACCCGGTCGAGCCGAAAGGCCTGGTCGGTCAGCGGCAGTCGAAATTGCTGAAGCCACCAATCGGGAGTGTGCAAATCCTTAAAGCTCATGTCGACGGTGTTCCAGTTTTCGCCGCATGAGAAAAAGCCTGAAGAAACCCTGTAGGTCGAATGGTCGGTCGGAATTGTCGCCTTCTCGTCCCGCGTGAAAAGAACGAGCAAAAGCACGTTTTGCGGTTCGCAACGAACCTTGAATGAGAGACCGTGATAGCGCGTCAAATCAATAAGACGGTCCGGTTGAGCGATATCCACAAAATCCAATGTATAGGAGGTGTAGGGATAAAGAACATCCGCAGCGAGCTCGAAATCGTAGTCGAGCAGCTCGTTGTCGTTGCGGACCCCGATTCGAGTACCGGACTCCTCCGGCGCCGCCGGTACCAAACGAGGTGTCCACGGAATATCACGTTCCTGGGCGGGCAAAAGGACACTGCCCAGATGCATAGTCTTCACACCCGCGTAAAGAATGAGGATGGAGCTTAGAATCAAACACAAAAGTGTATAAGCGGCTGTCCGATAAAAACCAAGCATGACCTATCCGACCACGGCCGGGAGCAACCGCGCTTGGCGATGTATACGGTTGCAGTGGAGAGAGATCGGGCGAGGGCCCCTGATGTGGAACTTCGAAACGCTTGGGTTGGCGGTTCTGTCGCCGCAACGCGGCCGCGAACCCGCTGGCGGGTATAGGTTATGCTTCGTCCTGGTCATTTTTATGATTGGCGTTGAGGACTCGATGAACTTAGGCCTGCGTTGCAGTGAGCGATGATCGGCACACTCGCTGCGGCTAAGGCCTGCGACTAGGATACGGAGAAGTAACGCCGCTGCAAGTACCGAAACGTCGAAAAGTTGAAATCATCACATCATTGGGCAAAAACCTCTCAGGTGGAGGTGCGTCAAACTGCCAACGGCTTGCAACTACAAATCGAAAATACAGTTCGAAACTCAAGTTCAAGACCCAGAGTTCGAAACTACAACCAGAGTTCGAAACTACAACCAGAGTTCGAAACTACAACCAGAGTTCGAAACTACAAGAGGTATGGCAGTGTACGGCTAAAGGTCAGAAGCTTGAGCCGGGTTGCTGGAGAAATTCAAGTTCCTCCTGCGTTGACGTACGACCGAGCATTTTATTGCGGTGTGGATAGCGACCAAAGCGGTCGATGATCGCCTTATGGCGCAGTTCAAAATCGTAGTTCTCGGCCAGTCCATTGGTCTGGTAGAGCCGTGCGGCCCACTCGTGGATTACTCTCGACTCACTGTGCATAAAAGGCAGGTACAGAAAACTGCGCTCTACCGGCGATAAAGCCCGGTCAGCTTGCGCCAGTACCGCCTCCTGCGCCAGTACCAGCGCCAAACCATCTTGCGCGAAGGCCGCGGCGGTACCGCGGTAGATATTGCGTGAGAATTGGTCCAACACTATTACTTCGGCAAGCCGCCCCTTCGGCTGTTGGCGCCACTCATACAGCTCACCGCGCTGCGCCTGCTCCAGCGTTGACAAAAATCGCTGCCGGATCTGCTCATCGAACGCGGGGTCCGCCGCCCACCACATGGCGGAAGTGATCTCTTCGAACCAAAACTTGAGGACCTGGGTGTACATAAGGGTTCCTTAGTCCAATATTGAGGCGATTAAGCTCTCGTTAAGCTTCGGGCGCTAAATATAGCACTCCCTGCCGGTGGAGTCCCACGGCCAGGGCAATGGCACCGGCCGAGACCCTCGGTTGATTTTCGGCGCCCCTAATGTTTCCGTTTAAAGGATGAAAACAGTGAATATATCGAAAAAATTGACCATGGTTGTGCTGATGGGCTCGGGGAGTCTGTCGGTTGTGCAAGCGGTCGCGGAAACCGCCGCGCAGGAAGTTTCAAACCGCGGGTGGTACGTGGGAGGCGAGTTTGGGTCCGTTCAGGGGGAAGCGGATATTGGCAATCTTTATTCGCTGGATGAGGAAGGTGCCGGGCTCGGGGTCTATGGGGGGTATAACTTTACCAATTGGTTTGGCTTGGAAGGTGCGGTATTCCGCTCCAGCAATCTCGCAGATGAAAGACCGGAATTGCTCCGCGCTGAGTTTGCCACGGTCTCCTTCATGCCCAAATTCACAGCCACCCTCGGCAAAAAGGTCGGTTTGTTTGCCAAGGCTGGGCTGACCTACGTGAGCTACTCCGAAGAATATGACGATTATGACGATGATGACGACGATGATCGTTGGTTGGATGATGCGGAGTGGGGCGAAATATTGGTTGGCGGAGCCATAGGCACCTTGATTGATATTCGAGACGGCGTCCAGCTGCGGGTCTCTTACGATCATGTGTCTGGCACGCTCGATGACACCTGGTTCTCCTGGGACTCACCCGCCGAGCATGTGGACGCCACGCTCAGCCGGGTTCTTGTGGGTGTTCATTATCAGTTTTAGCGGGACGATGAAGGTTTATCGTCTATCGAGCTTGCGCGGAAAATGTCGAGATCGCGCAAGCCGCCTGATAGAGAATTTCCGCCACATGTTCAATTTCTTTTTCCGTGATAATCAGCGGCGGAAGAAATCGAACAGTCGCGCTGTGGCGGCCGCCGAGTTCGACAATCAAGCCGCGTTCGAGACAGGCTCGTTGAAATCGTTTGGCTAAGGCGCCGTCGGCCGGCGGCGGAGATTCGGAGCTCGTCGGCGAAACGATTTCCATCCCAAGCATTAAACCGCGGCCGCGCACATCCCCGATCCAATCGAATTCCCCTTTGAGCTGGCGCAGGCGCGTCAACAATTGGCTGCCCGTCTTTTGCACGAGCTGGGGTAGCTGCTCCTGCCGAATAAAACGCAGGGTCGCCGTGCCGGCGGCCATAGCCAATTGATTGCCGCGAAAAGTGCCCGCGTGGGCGCCGGGTGACCATTGATCCAATTCTTCCGTGTAAAGCATCACCGAAAGTGGCAGTCCGCCGCCTATGGCTTTGGAGACGGTGATCACATCGGGAATAATCCCGCTTTCTTCGAAGGCGAACATCTGTCCCGTCCGACCTATACCGCATTGGATTTCATCGAAAATCAGCGGAAATTGACCTTGGTCGGCCAGTTCGCGGATGCCGCGCAACCATTCCGCCGGAGCGGGAATCACCCCGCCCTCCCCTTGCACGGGTTCGAGAATCATCGCCGCCGGCTGGGTGATACCACTTTCCGGATCTTGCAGTAAATGCTCGATATAACGCAGACTTTTTGCCGCGCTTAGACCGTCGGAGGACCCGAAAGGACAACGATAATTATGCGGGTACGGCAAAAAATGCACGCCGGCGAGCAGACCGCCAAGCGCATTTTTGGGGCCGAGATTACCGCTCAGGGATAATGTCCCCAGGGTCATGCCATGATAGGCACCGTGGAAGGCGAGAACTGTCTGGCGGCGGGTGGCGGTGCGTGTCAACTTGACGGCCGCCTCCACGGCATCGGCGCCCGTAGGTCCGCAAAATTGCACGCGCGCTTTGCGCGCGAAAGGTTCCGGCAGACAGGCAAACAATTCTTGCACGAAGGCATCCTTCACCGGCGTCGCCAAATCCAAAGTGTGCATGGGTGCGCCGGAAGCGAGCGCCTGTTGTAAACTTTCGACCACCACCGGATGGTTGTGCCCCAGTGCAAGCGTGCCCGCGCCCGCGAGGCAGTCGATAAAAACTTGCCCGCGAGAATCCTGCACATAAATACCCTGGGCGCGCGCCAATACTAGGGGTATGCGGCGCGGATAGGTGCGTGCGTTGGACTCCTGGCGGTTTTGCCGCTCGAGAATGGGCGTGGTGTCCAAACAGTAACGCGCGCGAAGACCGGTGTGTTGTAACTTGAGTTCGTCCTGCAAATGCGGTGATGCAGTGGCGTTCATAGAATCCATCCTCACAATTTTGTGAATGATCGAGTCAAACGGCGAGCTGGGCTTTCAGTGTTTTTTAGCAGTGCTTTTTTAGCAGTGCCTTTTTAGCAGTGCCTTTCAGCAGGGTCTTTTCAGCGCTCGGTCGCAGAATCGACCCGAGCGCCCAATCTTGCATGTGGACCTGCAGCAAAAACTTAAAACTCGAAGCGCGCTTCCGCTCCGAAGGTCCGCGGCGCGCCCACATCCGAGGTATTACCTTCCTGATGATTGGTGAGATATTGTTTGTCAGAAAGATTTTTGCCGTATGCGGAGAACGTCCAGTCGCCGGTTTGGTAGGACGCGCTGGCGTTCCACAGGGTATAGGCGTCCGCTTTAAGCACTTCCGAGACGCGTTTGGGATCGGCGGCGTCCGGATCGGTTAAATATTGCGAATGGGTTTCCCCGAGACGCACCACGCTCAAATTGAATGTCCAGCCATCATACGGGCGCAAAGTGGTCCCGGCGCTCACGGAAACCAAGGGTGCCCGCTCGAATTGGTAACCGCTAAAATCCTGGGTATCCGTGACAAAGTCCTGATACTCCGCGTCGTTGTAGGCCGCGCCGGCGTACAGCTCGACAGCGGGGGTTAGCAGAAAAGCGACCGTCACTTCACCGCCTTTCAGGCGGCTTTCACCGGCGTTTTCGATTTGTCCGCTATTGTCGTTGGCGGGATCCGTCAACACGGAAACCTGCTGATCTTCCCACTCGATGCGATAAAGATTGAGGTTTAGGCGTAGGCGCTGCTCAAGCCAAAGGCTGCGGTAAGCCAATTCCAAGTTGTTCGTGTATTCCGGATCAAACTCGACCAATTCAAGCGTGGCAAAATTGAACGAGGCGCCGCCGGCACGATATCCCCGCTGCGCGACCAGACCTAAGGTTTGGTGTTCGTCGATGCTGTAACTCAGGCCAATTTTTGGGAGCCAAGCGTCGACCGTGGATCTGAGAGACGGTGATGCATCGGTGCCTTCCAGGGTCTCGTTGACGTATTTCTCCCGGTCGTAACGCAAACCCGTAGTCGCGGTCCAGCGCGGGGAAAATAACCAGTTGATTTCGCCGAAAACGGCAGCGCTGCTGATGTCCACATCGGTCCAACGCTCAAATTCGAACGCGGCGAGCGAATCGTAGCGGTCTTTGTCCGATTCAAAAAAATAGGCCCCGAACAGACCGGTCAGCGCAGCATCGCCGTTATAAGCCAAACGCAACTCTTGCGAGAGGAAATCGTCCACATCGTCTGTCGCGAGGGCATCGTCTTCCGAAACATCCTGGCCGAAATCGATCACGCCTTCGTAATCGGAGCGATTAGCGGCACTGATGCTGGTGAAAGTCCAGTGGTTGTTTATCCGATAGTCCACCCGGGCGTTCAGGGTGTCTTTGTCGACTTTATCCAGGGCATCCACATTGGTGGCGATTTCGTAAAAACTAACCTGACCGGAATCGGGATCTTTGGCGACGGATTGGTTGCCCATTTCATTGCGGCTGTGCAAAAGGGTCAGCAAAACATCCAGATCCGTTCGGGGTTGAATCAGCAATTTTCCACGCAGGGTAATGTCCGACGTGGGATTCGCTTCTCGATCCAGATAGGTATTGTCGATGTAACCATCGTTTTCCTGGTAATCCAAAGCCAATCGGCCGGCGACTACACCGTCAACCAGGCCGCCGCTCACCGCGGCCGATGCGCCGCGTTCACCGTAATTGCCGGCGTTAATGCGGACAGCGCCCTCTCGCTCGAAGGTCGGGTCATTGCTTTTAATAATGATTGAGCCGGCGAGCGCGTTGCGTCCCTGAATCAACGACTGGGTGCCCCGATAAATTTCAACCTGTTGAATATCCCACATGGACGCGGGCGCAAAGCTCATGCTGCGGCGCGACTGTAAAGTATCGTCCACATAGACCGAGACGACATCGCTCGAGCCCGAACCCAGGCCATCGAACGGAATTCCCCGGATACTGAAGGTGTTGTTGCCCTCGGTAGCAAAAACTCCGGGCGTGCGCAGAAATACGTCATGCAGGTCCGCGTCCGCGTTGTTGCGCAGGTCTTCTTCAGTGGTCACAGCCACACTGCTGAGAGTTTTCTCTAGCGGGCGCTGGTATTTCTCCCCGATCACCACCACCGTGGTCAATTCATTTTCGGGTGCTGCGCTCGCTGCCTCTGCGCGCGCCGCGGAAGTCAAAGTGGCCAAAATGGCAATGGCAAGTTTGCTCTTTTGTAAGTGGCTCATGGATCCCTGATCTTTGTCTTTTCTGTTGAATATCGTTCCGCCTCCGCGACTTTCGCGGACGCACGTCAAGTGGCGAAACGCATATTAGCGGCACAGTCAATGGTTGTAAAGTTAAATGAGAATGATTTATATTCCCCCGGCCTGATTAACTTGTTCAGCGCGGCCGGATTCGATTCGCCCTAGGCATAGTCCGAGCTGCGCGCCCCCAGCCGGGCACCCCTAGCCGGGCGCCCCTAGCCGGGCGCCCCGAATTAATCACGCACGCTCTTTTTGAGAGTTTACTTTTTGCGCAACCCGGAGCATTCGTATGGTCGAGACCGCCACCTCCATAGACGTCGACGAATCCAGGTACTCCCTCGGAGAGCTGAATCATCTGGGCCCACTACCCCTGGTGATCGCCAGCCAGAATCGCGAGCCCATTCACAGCGTCGACGAGAGTGTCCGCACACTCGTACGCCGGGNNTTCGGTGGGTGGCGTTTTGTTGCGGAATTTCACCGTGGCCTCGCCAGTAGAATTCAAACGTTTTGCCGCCAGCTTCGGCAAAACCCTCGGCACCTACGAATTTGGCTCAACCCCGCGCAGCAAAATATTCAGCGGTGTTTACAGCTCGACGGAATACCCCCCGTACCAGACGATTCCACTGCATAACGAACAGTCCTACACCCGCAAGTGGCCGGAATGGATCTGGTTTCATTGCATTTTGCCGAGCGCCACCGGGGGACAGACTCCAATCTGCGATAGTCGACTAATATTTCAACGCCTGCCGGCGGCCTTGAGGGCGGAATTTTTGCAAAAGGAATTGAGCTACGTCCGCAATTACAGCGAGGCTTTGGATGTGCCGTGGCAGCAGGTTTTTAACACGACGGATCGGCGACAGGTTGAGCAGTTTTGCCAAACGCAGGGCATCGAATGGGAATGGAAGCCAAACGGCGAGCTGCGCACCAGGCAGCGTTGCCAGGCCGCTGTGCAACATCCCGCGACCGGCGAATGGGTCTGGTTTAATCAAGCACATCTTTTTCATATTTCGGCGGTGGAGCCGAATGTTCGGTCAACGCTGCTGGCGTCCGTCGGCGAAGCCGAACTCCCGCGCAATGTGTACTTCGGTGATGGGACGCCGATTCCCGATGCGAGCCTAAATATCATTCGCGCGGCCTATGCGGAAACCGCCATTTATTTCGACTGGCACGCCGGCGATGTGCTGATGCTGGACAACCTGCTGACCGCGCACGGACGCACACCTTTCACCGGCGATCGCAAAGTCATAGTGGCGATGGCGTGATGGAGGCAACAAGCGTGTTGACATCACCTATTCAGGCCGGCCAACCGCTGCGCCAGTCCTATGCGCAACAGCGACTGTGGTTTTTACACCAGCTCAACCCAGAGGATCCGCAGCACAACATTCTTTTGCACATCACTCTGCGGGGCCCGCTGGTGCCCGAACGGCTGCAAGCCGCCTTTGGCCAACTGGTCCGGCGCCAGGCGATTCTACGCACACGTTATGGGGACAGTCCCGCGGGGCCATTTCAGTGGGTGGCGGAAAATGGAGCAGCAGAATCTCTGCTCTACGTTGATTTAACCTCGGCGGACCCGTCTGCCCAGGAACTCGCCCTCAAGCGCGCTGCGGAGCAGGAGCGCGGCAGAGCATTTGATTTGCAAGAGGGCCCAGTTATTTTCGCCTATTTATTTCGCCTCAGCAGTGTCGAACACAAGCTGCTGTTGAATATTCACCACATCGCCTTTGATGGGCAATCGGTGCAGGTGCTGTTCGCCGAGCTGGCGAGCAACTACGAAGCGGCCGCGGTCGTGGCAAATGGCGCTGCCGAAGGGCTAAAACCCCTGCCCTGGCAATACGCGGATTTTGCCCAGTCCGAGCCCGGCCTGCTCGATGCGGCGACGCGCACCGAGCTGCTGGATTTTTGGCGCGGCTATTTAGCGGATGTACCGACTGAAATTCATTGGCCGCATAGGCCGGCAGTAACTCAGGCGCCCATGGCGAAACAAATTCGTTTTCGCTTTGAGACCAGCCTATTGGAGCAGTTTTCGGCGCGGCATCAGCAATCGCTGTTGCAGACCTTGCTGACCCTGTTCAGTGTGTGGCTGCACTACCTGTGCGGCCAGCAGATATTTCTCGTGGGAACCGATATTCACGGGCGGACTCAGCCTGAAGTCGACGGATTGATCGGCTTTTTTGTCAATCAACTGCCATTGAAATGTGACCTGTCCGGCAATGCCACCCTGGCGGATTTGTTTATCCGCACTCGGCGCAGCGCCCGCCAAGCCTACGGTCGTCACCGCCTGCCCTTCGATTTATTGGTGGCCGCGCTGGCGCCCGAGCGCAAACGCAGTCGCGCGCCCCTGTTTCAGGTCAAGCTCAATTACCAGCCCTACAGGGTAAAAACTCTCGCCATTGGCGACGCGGTTTTATCGCCGATTCAAATCGAACAAAACCTTGCGGGTTTTGATCTGGTTCTGGACCTGACGCACGACAGCGCGGGAATCGAGGCCAGCTTGGAATACAACGGCGCTGTTTTCCCGGCGGACCTGATGCCGCGCGCACTCGGTCTTTGGCAGCGGCTTTTGTGCGAGTTTGCCAATTTGTTGGCGGAGCCCGTCGCCCAACTTACGGAGCGTCTGGCGAGCTGGGATCACGCCCAGCAACAGAGCCAACAGCAAACGCTGCTGCAGCAGAACCGCGCCCGCCTGGCGGGCGCCAAACGCCGCTCGCCCCTCAATGACATGATCAAGGAGTCCTTATGAGTCATCTGGCACCGCCCCGCCCAACCGCTGCGCGCCGCAAGGCGGTCACGGTCAATGAGCAGTCGTTGGTCAAAGAGTGGTTGATGGATGAAGTCGGCGAACTCCCTTGGGTGATCGAACCCGCCCTCGCGGGTGTGGATCTCGTCCAATGGGCGAGCAACAACCGTGGGCATATGGAAAAAAAGGTGTTGCAGCACGGCGCCGTTTTGCTGCGCAATTTTGGTATATCGTCGCTCGAGCATTTTAATCAGGTGGTCAGCGCCCTATCGCCCGGAGCGCTGGAATATATGTTTCGCGCCTCGCCGCGCACCCGGGTCGGCGGCAATATTTACACCTCGACCGACTACCCGGCTGATCAGGTGATTTTTCCGCACAACGAACATTCCTACTCCCCGCGGTTTCCCCTGCGCTTATTTTTTTACTGCCATCAGCCCTCGCTGACCGGCGGTGAAACCCCCATTGGCTCCAACCGCAAAATCATGGCGGCGATTCGCCCTGAGGTTCAGGCGAAATTCCGGGAAAAACGCATCCTTTATGNNCAATTATGGTGACGGCTTCGGCTTGCCTTGGCAGACGGTTTTTCAAACCGAAGACCGAGCTGAAGTGGAAAGTTACTGTGCCAGCGTTGGCATAGAGGTGGAATGGAAGGAAAATGACCGCCTGCGCACCCGCCAAACCGGCCCGGCAGTAGTGCGCCATCCACGCACCGGTGAAGAGATCTGGTTCAATCACGGAACGTTTTTTCACGTGAGCACCTTGCCGGCGGCCATCGGCGATTCCCTGCAAGCGAATTTTGCCGCGCAAGACCTGCCGACGAACACTTTTTATGGCGACGGCAGTCCCATCGAGCCCGAAGTATTGCAAGAATTGCGCGCGGCTTACCGGGACTCGCTGGTGAAATTCACCTGGCAAAAAGGCGATATTTTATTTATCGACAATATTCTCGCCGTGCACGGGCGCGAGCCATTTAGCGGCAGTCGCACCATTTTAACGGCCATGGCCGAGGCTTTATTTGCCAAAGACATTCAGCTGTAGGTGTCCGGTTATCACAGCCCTAACAAAGCCAATTTAAAAATTTAGTAACAGCGCGTTCGCCGGCGCTCGGCGCCATTTTTTTCAAAACGTGTAAAGCGACCCACTTGAGAGATTAACCATGTCAACCGTGACCGGATTTCGAATTTCTGCGCAACAGGCCGCCTGGTGGCGCGAGAGCCAGACCCACGGCCATGGCCCGTTCGCCGCTTGTCTGGTATTGCAGCTCGCTGCACCTGTGCAGGAACAACAGCTGGAGGCCCGCCTGCACCAGTTGACCCAAGCCGAAGAAATATTGCGCACGCGCCTCACCTGTCTGCCGGGAATGTCCCTGCCCATGCAAGTTATTGAAGGCGCGACCGTGCTCCCTTTGCTGCAGGAGGATCTGCGCGGTTTGTCCTCGGCTGAACGAGCGATCCATTTGGCGGAATGGCGAGCGGCCCCGCTGATTGCATCGCCCCTGGAGGTAACCCTGGCGAAATCCGGTGACGGAGATCTACTTCTGCTCAAGGCTTCGACCGGTTATTTGGATTCGGCCAGCCTCCTGCTGATCGGTCGCCATTTGATTTACGGCGGCGGAAGCCAGGAAACTCTGCAATACGCGGATTATGCGCAGTGGAAACACGACCTGATTGAAGTGGAGCCGGAGCACCCCGGCCGCCTGTTTTGGCAGATGGGGCGCGATGAGCACATTGGGCCGCCCCTGCCCGGCTTATTGCACGTGCCCGCCGCGTCATTTCAACCGATTTTTCTCGAGTTGGGCACGGCGGTGGCGCTGGATGATTTGCGAGCGCACGCCGCGCGTTTGGGCCTGGGTGTGGACGACTTTTTATTTTGCGCGTTTTCCCTGTGGCTGGGGCGCCTGCGGCGCGAGACCCGTGTGCGCTTGGCCTGGATCGACAGCGGCAGAGGCGTCGGCCTGGAAAATGCCCTGGGCACTTTTGTACAGGCGTTGCCCGTGGTGGCGGAGATTGACTTTCAGCTGCCGCTGGCGGATCAGGTGGAAACCCTGCTCAAACACAAGCGACTCGCGACTGGCTGGAGCGATTATTTCGACAGCAGCTCTGATTATTTCAACAGCAGCTCTAATGATTTCAACAGCAACGCCAGCGCGGATATTTATTTCGCCTATAGTCACGGCCCCGCNNACCTGAAGATATTAGCCAACTACACCGCCGGCATTCACCAGAGTTTCGCCTTGGGGCTCGATTGCCTCGAGCACAATGGTTTACTGGACATCCGCCTCGCGCTCGATGCCTCACAAGTGCCGGAGATTTTAAAAGAGTGCCTGGTTGAACAATGGCGGCTTCTNNCGAGCCGGTCGGACAAATTCGGCTGCTCGGTGCGCGCCAAATTTCCCAACTTGCGGCCGATCGCCCCGTGCCGGAAATTCAACCTGTTGATGTGATGAGTCTGATCGCGGCCCAGGTAGAACAGCGGCCGGATGCACCGGCCCTCGCCGATGTCAGCGGGATCCTCACTTATGCCGCCCTGTGGGAAAGCGCCGCTCGCCTCGCCCATTTTTTGCTAAACCAAGGTCTTACGCCCGGCGAGACTGTTGGAATTCTTTTACCGCGCAGTAATGAGGGAATCGTCGCCATGCTGGCGATATTGCGCGCGGGCGGCACTTACCTGCCCCTCGACCCCGGTTATCCCGCCGAACGCTTGACGTTTATGTGCCAGGACAGCGGGCTAAAATGCGTCATCACCCGGCGCGAATACCACAAACGATTGCCTGCAAGTGTCACTGGCCTGCTGCTGGATCAACCGGCCGGCGAACCTTCGGCCGGTAATTTCTCGCAAATTCCGCCGATAAATCTGCAGCAGCCTGCCTATCTGATTTACACCTCCGGCTCAACCGGACAACCCAAGGCAGTGGAAATCACCCACGCCAACTTGAGCCACTCCACTCAAGTGCGCATGGCCTATTACGCCGAACCGGTCGCCGCCTATTTGATGCTCTCGTCATTTTCCTTCGACAGTTCCGTCGCCGGCATTTACTGGACCCTGGCGCAGGGTGGGCTGCTGGTACTGCCCGCTGATCGCGACGAGCTGGATCTCACCAGCCTCGTGGGGCTCATCCAAAAACACCATGTCAGCCACAGCCTGTCATTGCCCTCGGTCTACGAAGCCCTGCTCGATTTTGCCGAACCGGGAACCTTGTCTACGTTAACTACTTGGATCGTCGCCGGCGAAGCCTGCTCGGAGCAGGTGTTGGCGAAACACCGCAATAAAGCGCCGCAAGCTCGCCTGGTCAATGAATACGGCCCGACGGAAGCCACGGTTTGGGCAACCGCCGCGGTACTGAGCGAGCAGCGGGACAGCTCCGTCACTATCGGCCAGCCGATTCCCACCCTGCAGTTGCAGCTGGTCAACGAACAAGGGAGCCCCGCCGCCCTGGGCGAACCCGGCGAAATATATTTGGGTGGGCCGACACTCGCCCGCGGTTACCGCAATCGACCCGAGCAAACCGCCTCGGCTTTTCTCGAGGATCCCACTTTTGCGCCCGGCGAGCGCCGCTATAAAACCGGCGACCTTGCGCGCTGGTGCTACGACGGTAGCCTGGAGTTTCTCGGCCGCGCGGACCAGCAGGTCAAGGTGCGCGGCTTCCGCATNNGCCATGAGGATGTGGCCGAAACGGTGGTATTGGCGCAGCGACAGGCGGGCAGCCAACGGCTGGTGGCCTATGTGACGCCGCGTCAGGGGCGCACTCTCAACCCGCAGATTCTCGCCGACTATCTCCGCGGCCGGCTGCCCATCTATATGGTGCCGAGCGC
>DJFO01000137.1 GCA_002432555.1 Marinagarivorans sp. UBA5870 | reverse complement strand
TTAACATTGCCATGGTGTCGGGACTGTTACCGATTGTCGGTGTACCCTTGCCCCTGGTGAGTCTGGGGGGCACCGCCCTAATTTCCTTAATGCTCGGTTTCGGCCTGTTGATGGCGATTGCAACCGAGCGAAAACGCGTGACCATGTAGTTGGAAGACAATGCTAAAAATAACTCGTATTCTCGGTGGAATTGCCGTTGGCACCCTGCTCGCGGCGGAAACATTGGCCGATTACAGTCGCCACCCACAGACCTCGGCCTTCATTGAAAACCTCGCCAAAGAACACAAGTTCGACCGGGAAAAGCTCCGCGGTTTGCTGGCACAGGCAGAGAAGAAACAGGCCATTTTGGACGCGATTGCTCGGCCGGCGGAAAAAACCAAACCCTGGTTCGAATACCGCCAGATTTTTTTGGACAAGGAGCGCATAACGCAAGGCGTCGAGTTCTGGCGGGAAAATGCCGCGACCTTGACGGAGGTCGCGGACACCTATGGGGTCGACCCGGCGGTCATAGTGGCGATTATCGGGGTAGAGACTCGTTACGGCCGCCATATGGGCACCTATAGGGTGATCGACGCCCTTGCCACTTTAGGTTTTGATTATCCGCCGCGGGCCGATTTTTTCCGCGGGCAGCTCAAAGAGCTTTTTCTGCTCGCGCGGGAACAGAAGCAGGATCCCCTCGCGCTTAAAGGTTCCTATGCCGGCGCCATGGGTTTCGGCCAATTCATTCCAAGCAGTTATCG
The DNA here is from genome assembly GCA_002432555.1 of Marinagarivorans sp. UBA5870. Next base: position 7,565 of record DJFO01000137.1, on the reverse strand, counting down.
CCANNTGGAACAATCGGCGGGACGCCATTGCGAGTGTGGCCAATTATTTCAAAGCACACGGATGGCAAACCGAAAAACCCGTCCTGCAGAAGGTGGAAGTCAAGGGGGAGATCGACAGTCGTCTGATCAACACGGGTGGGCGGCCCGAGCTGACCCTCGCCCAACTGAAAGCGAAAGGAGTGGTCATAGCCGACCCCCCCAGCGGCGGTGACACCCCGGCTGTTCTGCTCAGCTACGACGTGGAGAATGGCAAAGAGTATTGGCTGGGATTCAACAATTTCTACGTGATTACCCGATACAACCGCAGCCAAATGTACGCGTTGGCGGTTTGGCAGCTGAGCCGGGCGATCAAAGCCGCCCAACTGCAACCGGCCGCCCCCCGATAGGCAAGGCTGTGAAGGCTGCACGGATCGGCCGCGCGTTTTGTGGTTGTATGCCGCAGGTCGTTGGCAATATTGGAAATTTTATGAATTGCATCCGTGGGTTGGCTGTGGTGGCGCTGTGTTTGGCGCTGGCAGGATGTTTTTGGGGTGTGCGGCCGAGTTCCGAAACGGTCATCTTGACTGATGGGGGTCCTGAGCAGGACATAGACGTGAGTCTGCTGCCTGACGCGGTGCCGAAACCGGAGCTGGTCAAAGACGCGGGCAACCGGTCCCCTTATACGGTGTTGGGCAAGACCTATCACGTCAACTTCAAAACCAATGGCTTTAGCCAGACCGGTTACGCTTCCTGGTACGGCAAAAAATTCCACGGCAACAAGACGTCGAATGGGGAAGTCTACGATATGTTCGCCATGTCCGCGGCTCACAAAACATTGGCGATTCCCTCTTATGTGCGTGTGGAAAACCTGGAGAACGGCCGCACCGCCATCGTCCGAGTCAATGACCGCGGCCCATTCCACGAAGGGCGCATTATCGACCTGAGTTATGCCGCTGCGAAAAAATTGGGGTTTCACCACAAGGGCACCGCCAAGGTGCGAATCGAAGTGATCGAGCACGCCGGACCGGCGCTACAGGTGGCGGAACGGCCCAAGTCGACACCGGCTACTCCGCCGAGCGCCGGTCCGGCGAAGAGCGCTTTGGCCGCTGCGGCGGCCCCGACAGTGCCGCCGCCGGGCCCGCAAACCTACCTCCAAGTAGGCGCCTTCAGCAAACAAGAAAGCGCCGCCGACCTGCGCACCCGCCTTATGTCTTCCATCGGCACCAAAGTATTGGTCCGCCCGGAACCGAACCAAAGTTTGTTCAAGGTTTTGGTTGGGCCCATTGTCGATAACGTCGAGCTGCTGACCCTGCGGCAAAAGCTGACAGATGCACAGTTCCCCAACGCCCATCTGGTGGAATTTTAGTAGGGGCGTCTTCTTAGGCTGACCGTCCCGCTCTCCCGCTATCGGGGACGGCCCGGGCGAGGAGCACATGCCGGACGGCAGAGTGCTCCCTCTAGGCGGTTCTCAGCGGCAACCAAACTGTTTCACCATGAAAATCAACCTCTCGGGGGTTGGGGGAGGGTGCGCGGCGGCGGTCNNCCGACGTCCTCGCACCGCTGCGGCAGAAAGCTGTCTTCCGACTGAGTCACCCGATCTCCAAAGCAGGCCATGGCGCCGCTGGCGACCGCCAGGCTGCGCAGCTGGTAAACCTCCTCGGGTGTAAACCCTTGATCCAGCAGAAATGCCGCCATAAATCCCGCTATGTTCATCGCAGCCCCTCGGTTAACCTCCAGCCACTCCGCCAGCTGAGCCGCGAACAGCTGGTGTTCACCCGGGAGGAAGCCCAGTGACCGCGTCAATTGTTCCAAAGGCTGAAGACGCTCATCGGCCTTGTTGGCGGGGCGGGCGAAGCCGATGATCGCCGGCAGGCCGTGTTTGGCGGGAAACCGGCTTACGAGTTCGGCCAGCGAAGCGCCTCGTCTATGCTCCCGCAACAGATCCCGCAGCATTGTCATGGCGAGCCATTGGGTCTGGCTGCTGCCGTAAGCGCGGGAGTCCGCTGCGAGACACGCGGCCGCGGCGCCGGCGACCGGCGTGGTGCGTGCCGCGCCCGCGAGACCCGCGATTTGGTTGCACCAGATGCGCGCGTCCGGGTAGCTCACCATGAAAAAACTTTTTTCCAGCCACAGCGACAACGTCGGTTCTATTAATCGCCCCGTGACGTTCAGTACTTGCAGCTGCATCAGAGAGATGTGCGGCAGCAGGTCGGCCAGTAGGTGATAACCGCGCACTATGACGTCCGAACCGCCCAACCACTTGCCGATGCAAGTGCGGATCGTCCGCCGATCGCGTTCCCTTTTGTCATGGGTCGAGCAATTCATAGTCTTTGTCCTCCAACAGAGGGCCCGCGGTGATTGGCCGGTGCATTTGTTCCATTCCGTGCGCGAGAATTGCGGGTGCGAGTGCCAGCTGGAATAGGGCGATACTCTGGCGGGCGTTGAGCTGCAAATCGCAGCCGACACAGGCGACGAGACCGGGCGTTAGCCAGCCGTAACCCTGCGGCGCCAGAGCGGCCGCGAAGTCCGCCCCCCACTTCAATGTTGGCCAGTCGCCGGTGGTCATAAGCGCGGCGACCAAGGTGGCCAAAACGGGATCCGCTTGGTCGAAGTGAGAGCCAAAGCCCGGTGCTTCCAAAGGCCCGTCGGCGGCTCGGTCCCACAGCCGGGCGGCACATTCGACCGGGTTCTGAGTGCGTTGCGTTTGCGCAAACTGCCAAGCTTCTACAACGGCGCGCCCACCGCCGACCAGCAGCCCGATCGGCAGCAGGTGTTCCGCGTTGGTTTTACTCAGACCGGCAGTCATGGCGGCGCGCACCGCGGGGTGCCGCGGGCCGGGGTTGCTCAAGCCGACCAGCAGTTTTTCCAGCAGGGCACATGCGGGAGCCTCCGGCAGTTCCCCGCGCAGAAGCAGATACAGCACCTCGACGTAGGAGCTGTGAGCGACCAACTCGTCCGATCGATAGCCGCGGGTGAACCTCTCGCGGGTGACATAAGGATTACCGGCGACCGGCTCTTCCAAAGTGATGTGGGTGGTCATATGCCCCTGGTAAACAAAACCTGGGCTCGCTGGTGTGGCGGAAGTCATTTTCAAGTCCTCAACCACCCGGTGTCGCGGCGAGGCCTTTAACTCGCTGCGCCATGGGGGGAATCTGGTCGCGGTCGATGCGTATGTCCAGCAGGGTCGGTCCAGACCGGAGGTAGAGTTCGCCGTAGTCGATGAGCTCCAGTTGACTGATGTCCTGGATGACTTGGCTGTATGCGCCCATGGCATTCGCCAAAGCTGCGTAATCCACGGGAGTCAATTGCCAACCGGCGGCTTCGGCACCGCCAAGGCGCTGTCCGTGCATCACCATGCCGTAGGCGCTGTCGTTGAGGACCAGGAAAATCACCGGCAGCTGGAGCTGCACCGCCACGGTAATCTCCTGCGCGCTCATCAGATAAGCGCCGTCGCCAACCAGGCAGAATGTCGGCGCCCGCGGATTGGCCACGGCGGAACCCACGGCGGCCCCAATCGACCAGGCCATAGCGCCGAGCCCCATACCAGACCGCAAATGACCGCGTGGGCTGCGGTTGCAGTAATAGTGGGTAATCCAAGCCCAGACATTGCCTGCATCTATGAAAATGCGCGCAGCGGCGGGTAGGTGCCGAGAGAGGTGGTACATCAACTCCTGCGGTTTGACGAGACTGTTGCTCCCGGCGCTTTGAACCGGCTGATCGAGCCGCGCAAAACCGCCGTGAATATTAGGCTCCGCAGAGGTGCTGCAACAGAGCCAGCGGCGACCGCGCAGCAGCTCCTTGCGCACGAAGCGGATCAGCGTCTGGAAGACGGAGGAAATGTTCCCGCCCACGTGCAGATTGGCCATGGGTGAGCGGGCAAAGTGCTCCAGGTTGTGATCGATATGCACCAGCTTGCTGTTGAGCAAGTGGGCGTCCCACCCCCGGGTGGACAATTCATCCATGGCCGCGCCGACCGCCAAAACCAGATCCACGTTTTCGCGAAACAGCGCCCTGGCGGATTCGTGACCGGCGAAGCCATAAACGCCTCGGTACAAGGGGTGGGTTTCATCGACCCAATACTTGCCCGTCAGGCCTACGACGAAAGGCGTGTTGGTCAGCTCGCAGAATGTCACCACGTCGGCCGCGGCCGCGCCCGCGCCGCCGTCTATATAGACGATCAACCGGTCAACTCGGGCGACCTTTTCACAGAGTCGACTGACGTTGCTCTCGTCGTTGAACGCGAAGGGGTTGACCAGCAGATCCATATGGCAGCGACCGGTTCCCGCACTCGGCGAGCGCAAAACATCCGCNNCCGGTACGCTTATGTGGGCCGGGCCGCCGGGCTGCCGGTGTGCGCTCATGGTGGCGGCGATCAGCTTGCTGCGCAGCTGGTCCGGGTGGGAGACCAGGGTGTTGAATACCGTGCAGTGTTTCAGCATGCCGACGGTGTCGATGGCGGTACAGCTGCTGTCCTGCAAAGCGCGCCGTCCAAATTTTGGAAGCGGGGTCTGGGCGGTGATCACCAGCATAGGCACATGCTCGGCCATGGCCGAACTCACACCTGTGATCAGGTTGGTGGCGCCCGGTCCGGTTGTCGAACAAACGACGCCCATTTTGCCAGTCTCGCGGTAATAGCCGTCGGCCATGAAGGCGGCGCCGCTCTCGTGCCGCGCTGTCACGATGCGCGGACCGCCTCGGCGCTCGCTGCGAGCGAGGGCGTCATAAAGAGGCTCTATGGCTCCGCCCGGCACACCGAAGACGGTATCGATCTGCAGCTGGTGCAGAAAATCCACCAGCAGATCTGCCTGGTTGGGCGGAGTGGCAAAAAGATTGGAACTGATCTGTGCAATTTCCGGCATAAGCTTATCCACTAAAGCCGGGAACGACGTGTGGCAACGTCCTTTGCCTCTGGTACTTCCTCCGATCCACGTGATACCCGGTTGGCAATGTTGATTTTGGTGCCAATGCCGGCGCGTTCCAGCCCGTTCCAATTCCTGAGCGAGCATACCAGGGGGGGAGTGGCCAAAGTTGGAGATGGGCGGCATTGGCCCGATTGCAGAACGGGTTACATTCTATGGTGGCGCGTAAATCTACGTAGTGAACTAGGTCGCGGTTTGTTCAAAATGATGATTTTTGCGACAGTGAGGGGTTTATTGGGTGGCAAAGGTGTAGCCGATCCCGAGCGACCACTGGCTGCCCTGCAGCGGAAAATCCCCGGGAATGGATGGATTACTGGGCTCACGGGCGTCTCGCCCGAGCAGGTTCTTGCCGGAGATATTGAAGTGCCAATTTTGCATACGGATCTCCCAGTGAGTGTCGATCAGCCAGTAGTCGGCAATGTCCGGGCGGGTATCGGTTGCCGCTCGTTCGCGGTCGGAGACCCATTTCGCTCCCAGGTACCAGTGCCAAGACTCAGGGCGGTAAAACAGGCCTAAATTCGCCATCTGCTGTGGCACGGCGGAGATGTCAGTGCCTCTGTTGGTCCTGCTGTCGAGGTAGTGGTAATTGCCGGTCAGGGTAAAGTCTTCGGTCGCCCGCCAGTTGACTTGCATTTCCACCCCTTGACCCTCCTGCACCCCGCCGTTGTTGGCAACCTGCACCGGCCCTACCGGCTCGAAACGGATGATGTTTTCGGTTTTGTATCGGAAAAAATTCAAGTCGAGCTGCAAATCTTCCGAGGGCAGAAGCGACGCACCCATACCCAGGTCCGACGTCCTATTTTTTTCGGGCTCCAAGTTTGGGTTGCCCGTGGCGGAGGGGTTGTTCTGCGCATAGAGGTCGACAAAGGAGGGCGCGCGAAACGCGGTCCCGCTGAACAGTTTCAGGGTCAGCATGTCCGCCGCATGCCAGACCATACCCAGTCGCGGATTGATCGCAGATCCGAAATCGCTGTATTCGTCGACCCTCACCCCGAAGGTTCCGCTCCAGCGGTCGCTGAGCCGCCATTGATCCAGCAGGGACACGAAAGACAGGGTGCGGCTTTTATCCGGCAGATAAATATAGGGCGTGTTAGTCACGTCGGTCATACCCGCGCCGACACTGGTGATGTCCGGTTGCAGAACGCCCGCGCCGAAGTTTTTTGTTTCGGTCGCGTGGATCTCCGCGTGTTCAGCGCCTATGGCCCAGCGCACTAAATGGTTTTTCGCCGGACTGTAGACATGTTCCAGCTGGAGACTGGCCGCGCGGCTCTCGCCGCCGGGCGTACCTCGAACACCTTCCGTGAAAGTCACCAAACGGGGACCGGAGAAAAGGTTGCCGTCGGTGCCAACCGGCAGCCGCGCCCCCGCCGGGAATAGCGCTACAGTTACGTCGCTGAACTCGCGCCGCCAGCTCGCGGACAGCGTCATGTCGCCCGCCACCCAGGTGGAAAGGTCGGCGGCTAGAGAGTAAGTTTCCGCCCGTTGGCGAGCGATTCCGTCCGGGTCGAGCGCCTGCGCAATACCGGCGCCCACGCCTGAGCCAGCATTTTTCCAAACATTGGCGTTGGCGCTCAGCCAGCGGTATTGCCATTGGCCGCGCACATTGTAGATTTCATAGTTTTCCGCGAAACGACCGGGAGCGCGGGACGCCTGGGTGCCGAACAGCCGGTCCAGCGAGGTCTGCAGGTCTGCGTCGATGCGCCGGTCGGGATCGTCGTTGGACGCCTGGGTCTCCGCGGCCCACTGAAGTGCGTGTTCGCCCAGTCGTTGGCTGTGCACCAGGGCGAAATCGCGGGTGGCAAATTCACCGTAGCGGGCGGCGATCATCGAGGGGGCTTCACCGGGGGCATAGGTCACCATATTGATGATGCCGCCCACCGCGTCGGCGCCATAGATGACGGAGCCGGGACTTCTGATAATTTCGATTCGTTTGANNCGGCACACGCTGTCCCTGGAAGGTCCCGCCGTCGCGGATCCGCCGAAAGGGAACGCCGTCCATCAATACCAGAATCTGTTGGCCGAAAGTCCCGGAGGTGCCGCGGATGACTGGTTTATTGTTGGCGACACCGGTTTGGGTTTTGCTGATATGGACCCCTACCACTCGATTCACGGCTTCAAATAAAGTGCGAGCGCCGGTGGCCTGCCACTCTTCGGCCATAATGGTTGTCACCGCGGCGGGGACTTCCTCCTGCAGTTGCTCAAAACCGGATGCTGCGGTGACAAGACGCACCGCGAGCAGGTCTTTTAGGCTCAGGTCATACAAAACGTCGGAGTCGGCCGGTCCGCTGTGCGTTTGGCCGAATCCTTGGTGCGGCAGACCTATGAGCAACCCCAGGAGAACCAAACGCCTGAACATGCGATGCGCCCCAATGATCGTTATTATCGGTTATTTCAAAAATATAGCTTATTGCGTGACTTGTGCTAGAAACGAATTAATGTGGGCGTTTAATTTCGATCGGTAACAAAGCAAGGGCGGACAATCTCGCTGCCTCTTGTTNNTAGAATTCGCGGCCTTTTGGCAGGTATCACCTGTCTGATCTCACGGCGCAAGCTCTGCGGCTGCGGCAAATGGTTGCCTCGGTCTGAAATCTCGTATGAGTGCTTCGCGGCGTCCATTTTTTACTGGAGCATCTATATGTACGCAGTAATCGTATCCGGTGGTAAACA
>DJFO01000376.1 GCA_002432555.1 Marinagarivorans sp. UBA5870 | reverse complement strand
AGTCGCGTCGTCAGAATACCTTGCACCGGGCAGCCCGCTGGAGAATGACCTGGTGCGGGAGTGGTCGAGCCTGCTGGGAATTGCCGCGGAGAAAATCGGCGTCAACGACAACTTTTTTGAGCTGGGTGGACATTCCATTTCCATCATCAGCCTGGTTCAACGACTGCGCAAGCGGGACATCGTTTTATCCATCAACGACATATACAAGTATCCTACGGTAAAGCTTCTGTGCAGCTTTGTTGAAGAGGTTCGCCAGAATAATTCGGCGGATTCGACTCGGACAGATCTTTTACAAAGTGAGCCCTACCCCTTGCCGCCAAATCGCAGATGGTTCTTCAAACGAACCGTCGAGCTTGATCAATGGGGTAGTTCACTGCTGTTCCAGTTCGTCGATAAGAATGACCATTATGACGAAATCAGAGCGGTCATTGGCTCGCTGTTGGCCCGGCACAGCGGTCTGCGCATCAAGATGGTCATTAAGGAGGGCACGCTGCTAGAGCTCGTCAATCCCCTTGACATCGATCAGGTGGTCGAATTGGAAGATTATTCACATCTGCCGGCCGATCGCCAGGGGGTCATCGCAGACGGGGATATTTCGCACTACCAGCAGAAGATCTCCATTTTGGGAACCATGTTTAAAGCCGTTTATCGATATTATGGCGGAAACCGGCCCGATCAATTCATCATATCCATGCATCACTTTGTATTTGATCCCCGATCGCTGGAAATTCTGATGGGCGATTTCGTTCGCGCGGTGCATGCCTTTAGAGCCGGCTCTGATCCCCAACTGGGAGTTGAAACGGTTAGGGCGAGCGACTGGGTTGCGGAAATGCAACGCTGGGCCAATAGCGGATCGGCGGAAGCGTGCCTGGCTTTCTTCCGCGCGATCAGGCCGTCGCGATTTGCTGAGCTGGGCACTGATTTTAAAGCACCGGATTCCGCACCTCGAATGAATGCGGTCAGGCGGATCAGCGTTGTCCTGCCCGTTGCCGAGACCGAATGCCTACTGCAGCTTGCCGGCGCCAACCGCAGATACAATACCTTGACAGTACTGCTGACCACCATGGTTGACGCATTTTCCGAGCTTTCGGGAACACGTGCTTTATGCTTCGAAACTCCCGCGATTGGCAGACGGTCGCTTTCCGGAAGTCTCGACCTTTCCAACGCAGTAGGTTGGTATTTAAATTACCTGTCGATTTATCTCGATCTGCAACAAGCGCCGGTCGATGAGGAGCTGATGTGTCGGTCAGCGACGAAAATCCGCGAGTGTCTGGCCGCAGGAGAGGGGCTTGAAGCGATACGATGTTTTACGCGCGACCCGGCAGCGAAGAAGATAGTCGCCGATCTTCCGGAACCAAGGGTATCGGTGAACTATTTCCCCGCGGAACGGGCAGGTGCGGAATTCGGGATAAAAGATGTGGGCATGTCCTTAATTCGCAGTGCGCCATTCACCTCGTCAGAAAGAGAGAGTGTGCACTATATAAGCATCACATTGATGTTCTCGGACGAGCAGCTTAACATCCATATGGACTACAGCTCGGATCTTTACAAGCCAGAAACGGTGGAACGCGTTTCTCGTCTCTGGATCAGCGGCATAATGAATTTTTTGACTTTAAGCCGGACCGGTGCCGGCCAACTTGTGGAGCCCGGCATTTTAGAAAATGTCCCAAATGGCACCTAGGGACAAAAAGTTCTTTCGGCCATATACGCGCTGTTTCGAGACAGCCGATGAAGGCCGACGCATTTCGTGGCGGTGGTGTGCGCGGCGAGCTGTTGCGGTTATATACGATGAGTCGGTAAGCAAACCCAGCGGGTTCGTCGGCGGTTTTTATTGAGCGGTTTAACGCCGCGTGAAATTTATACAACGATCAATAGGTATGGAGTTTTAGATGGAAGTCAAAAAGTACTATCTCCGGGAAGATGTCTATTTTGAACCACTGTTTAATCATTGGTATGCGTGGCCCTATCTTATACCCCCCGCCACAAGCGCGATGCATATGGTGAACACCCATAGACGCATTATGAAGTCGTTTGTCAATAACCACACTCTGCACATTATGGCGTTGAAAGAAGCCGTCCTGACAGGCGGCGAGTTTCTCAATTGCTCCGAAGATCAGGTCAGCCAGATCCAGGAGTNNACATTCCGAGATAGTGCAGCTCTCCCAAGCCATTCGAGAGCTGGAGGAACTCCTGAGAGGCCATACCACCGGGGAAAGCATAGAATATTTATATCCGTTGGTTCCGTCCGCTCTCCGAGGTTATGTCGAGCTGTTCATGGACATGGAACACAGGCCTTCCTATCGCCTGATCGAACCGCTCATGTACAGAAGCAAATTTTACAAACCGTCCCTGCAGAGCGTTTCCTTTGGCCTTTTATCGAAGGTGAAAGAGAGGCCGTTTGTTTTAAGTACACCGAGGCTGCCGGATAATAATCATCTTCAGTGCAAGGTCCAGTTCAGTTCAGAACTATTGGATACCCTTTTCAGGGCCAGGGAACAACCGATTTCGTTGGCAGAGTTGGAGCGTCTTTTTGCCGACCGGGAAACCTCCGGAGGGCTGCGTCCTCAAGAGCTTTTCACAGAGCAGCCGAGCAAGTTTCCGCATGTTCCGGTGAACGACGGCGTAAGGGTTCAATACACGGGACATGCGGGATTTCTTATAGAGACGAAGAACACCGCCATACTGGTTGATCCCGTGATTGCTTCACGGGGGGCGGAGTTTGAAAGAGACGTTTGTAGTTTCAGCGAGCTTCCTCCCAAAATCGATTATGTGCTCTTGACTCACAATCATCAGGACCATGTAAGTATCGAGACATTACTTCAAATCCGTTATAAAACTGGTAAGATCATCGTCCCCAAAAACAACGGTGGAACGCTTGCCGATCCCTCGTTACGATTGATGCTCAAAAATATGGGCTTCGATGTCCTCGAGGTGGACGACCTGGACGAGATAGCTTTCGAAGATGGTCGAATCGTCAGTATCCCATTTCTCGGAGAGCACGGGGACTTGAATGTCAGATCCAAATCTGCTTGGCTCGTTGAGGCGGTCGGTCGAAAATTGTTCTTTGGCGCCGACTCATCCAATCCGGATGAAAGACTTTATCAGCACCTGAAAGACCTGCTGGAGGGTGTCGATATGTTTGCTATTGGAATGGAATGTATTGGTGCTCCTTATACCTGGCTCTATGGCGCTCTGCACACAAAGATTGTCCCAAAGCATATCAAGGAATCGCGGCGTCTTAACGGTTCAGACTGCAAGCAGGCATTTGCCATGGCGAAAATGCTCAGACCTACATCTGTCTGTATTTACGCACTGGGGGCTGAGCCGTGGTATAAGTATTTCATGGGGATCGATTACAACGAAGACTCTGAGCAGATTAAACAGTCCGGCATGATGATCAGCGCGTGTAAGGAAATCGGTATCCCGGCGGAAATCATGTATGGAAGAAACACGGTATTCCTGACAGCACTCAGGTAAAAATGGCTAGCTAGGCTTGGTAATGGATAGAGCGATAGAACCAAAAAAAAATATCAAAGCCCGAGCGGCTGGCATTGGACTTGTTGTCCTTGTGGCTGGCTTTGCCTGGCTGTCCTTCAGCAGCTCGAAAGTAGTATCTTTAAGCGAGGAGCACGCGATTGTTTCTGAAGTCCGAAATTCCGTTTTCGAAGACGTGACCTCCATCCGTGCAGCGGTGGAGCCGTTGACCACTACTTATCTTGATGCAGTCGAGGGAGGTCGTGTCGAGGAGGTAATGGTCGAAGAAGGAGATATGGTCACGGCGGGACAGGTTCTCGTGATCCTGAGTAATCCGAGCCTGCAGCTGGATGTCATCTCCCGAGAGGCAGAGATTGCGGAGCAAATCAATAATCTGCATAACACGGAGCTGGAGATCGAAAAGAATCGCTTGCAACTCAAGGCCGACCTGTTGGAGATAGAGCATAACATTCAGGATTCGAGCAGACTGTTCAAGAGCTACAGCGAGATGCGAGATAAAAGCCTTACGGCCGAAAATGATCGGAAGGCCAACGACGAGGAACTAAGCTACTGGAAGAGGAAACGAGAGATCACGGTCGAAAGCATCAAGCTCGAAGAGCGCGTGCGCAGTACACAAATTACGCGACTGCAGGCGTCCCTCGCCAACTTGGAAAAAAACCTGGAAGCAACGCGATCTATCTTATCCAGCCTCGTTATTAAATCTCCTCGCAGTGGTAGACTTACCTCTCTACAAGCCGATATCGGTGAATCCATAGGCAAAGGTGTGAGAGTGGGTCAAATTGACGATGCCGAGGAATTCAAACTGGTTGCCGCCGTCAATGAATATTACCTGAGCAGGATCGAGAAGGACCAGCTGGCTATCCTTGATTTCGGGGGAACCCAGTTTCAGCTTGCAGTGGCAAAAGTTTACCCGGAGGTGACCAACTCGAACTTCAGGGTGGATCTTTCATTCGCAGGGGAGGTCCCCAAAGGGATCAAAAGAGGGCAGAGCTTTTCGGTCAAGTTGCAGCTCGGAGACAGTACTAAAGCCCTGATATTCAATAATGGACCTTTTTACTCCGATACGGGCGGCTCCTGGGTTTTTGTTCAAAGGGGCGGGTCCGGCAAATTTCGGCGAGTCAATGTATCTTTAGGGCGCCGAACCCCGGCAATGGTCGAGGTGCTGGATGGACTGAGTCCCGGCGATCTTGTTCTCACATCGTCATATGCAGGACTTACTAACTACGACACGGTCCGGTTGGATAACGTGTCAGTACAATAAATTTTAAGGAGCCACGCGGTGATCAGGCTACAAAACGTTACCAAGTTTTACCGGACAGATACAGTCGAAACAACGGCTTTGAACGCAATAAACCTGAACATAAATGAAGGCGAGTTTGTTGCGATTACGGGCCCCTCGGGATGTGGTAAATCGACGCTGTTAAACATCCTCGGGCTCCTCGATGTGCCCGATNNNNAAAATAGGGTTCATTTTCCAGGGGTTTAACCTGATCGATGAGCTGACCGTTGAAGAAAATGTGATGTTACCTTTGGTTTACCAAAAAGCGAACGGTAGGGATAGCAAAAATTCCGTCACGGTCGCAATGGACAGAGTAGGTGTGGCGCACCGCGGACGTCATTATCCGAAACAATTATCGGGTGGTCAGCAGCAGCGGGTCGCCATCGCCCGTGCTATTGTCGCGCGCCCTCAGATTTTGCTCGCGGATGAACCGACGGGCAATCTCGATTCCAAGAATGGCTTGGAGGTCATGAACATTCTCAAGGAGCTTAATGGTTCCGGCACAACAATTATCATGGTCACTCACTCACCCGAGCATGCTGAATTCGCTACGCGAACGATAAAAATGCTCGACGGTAACATACAGGATTAGGGTTGATCGATGCTCAAAGGTTACTTTCTTTTAATGCTGAGAAACCTCTATGCTCATAAGTTTGTGAGCATAGTCAATGTTCTTGGGCTAACGATTGGACTGACGTGCTGCATGTTCATTCTGATGTTCGTCCAGTACGAGCGGAGTTATGACAAGCAATTCACCGACCATAGCAGGATTTTCCGCGTTGAACGCACCTACCTTGGTGGGGCGGGACAAGGCATAGGGTTGGCGCCGGTAGCTGGACCGGTTGGCCCACTCCTCAAGCAGGAATTTTCCGAAATCGAAAGTTTTGTCCGGATCAAGCGACAAACATTATCTTTTTCCAATGGTGACACCAGAACCCGAGAAACTCACATTGGGTTGGTCGATGAGACCATATTCGATTTTTTCGACCTCCGGATGATCGCGGGAGATGCGGCCACCGCGCTCGATCAGCCACTTTCTGTCGTTATGTCGGAATCGAGCGCCAAGCGGTATTTTGGCAGCAGTGAGGCGGTCGGCAAAGAACTGCTCGTCGAGGGCAAGTATCAGGTGACGGTAAAAGGCGTGTTCCGCGACTTGCCTGAGAATACCCATCTTAAGCTGGATATGTTGGTTCCACTCAAGGTCATTTCGGCAATCCTCGGCCCCAAGGCGCTTGAAGATTGGGATAGCAACAATTATTACACCTATATCAAAATCCCGGAGAACTACAACCCGGAGGGGTTGGAATCGCGGTTGCCAGGTTTCATCGAAAAGCACTTGGGGCCCCAATCGAGTCAAGACAATCGCTTATCTCTGCGTAGCCTCACGGATATACATTTGTACTCTAAAATGGATAACGAATTCCGCGAGAACGGAGATATACGATCCGTCGTTTCATTTTTAGGTGTGGGTTTGCTTGTCTTGTTGATCGCCTGCTTCAACTTTATGAACTTAAGCACTGCGAGATTTTCCCTGCGGGCAAAAGAAATAGGCGTAAGAAAGACAGTCGGAGCGCGCGTGTCGCAGTTGATTATTCAGTTCCTAATCGAATCGACGATTACTGCTGCTCTTGCCATGTGCATTTCTCTTGTTGTCGTATTTCTAGGCTTGCCGATGTTCGAAGGATTTCTCAATCGGGAGATTTCTCGAGTAGTGGACATCGGCCAAGTTCTCGCTATCGCGGTAGTGCTGACTATTGTGGTTGGGGTTTTTTCAGGAAGTTACCCGGCGCTTTATCTCTCACGGTTCCGTCCTATCGATGTATTAAAGGGAAAAATATCGGAAGCATCGTCGGCCATATTGACGAGAAAGGCCCTAGTTGTCTTTCAATTCTCCATATCCATCTGCTTGGCCATTATTACGGTAAACATTTTTGATCAAATGAAGGAAATAGCCAATACGGATCTAGGAATTGAGCGTGACAACAATATCATTGTGACGCTTCCTCCCTCTGTCGGCATATTGGAGTCTTATAATTCTTTTAGGGATAGGTTGATATCGCATCCACAAGTCAAATCTGTGGCGATTTCCTCGTATGTGCCGTCCGACATGTTGCTGGACGGTGCCAGCTACTCGTTGGGCCAGCATGCGCAGAGTAAAGAGAATCAGGTGGGAATCAGGGATCTGCGGATCAGCTACAATTTTCTGGATCACTTCGGGATTAAGTTGATCGCAGGCCGCGCATTTCAAGAGAGCGATAGCGGCCAACAGAGCATGCTCAACAATGACACCGGCAGTCCCGCCTCCATCATTCTCAACAAAAGCGCTGTCGAGGCACTGCAGATTAAGGATGTGCAGGATGCTATAGGTAAGGACATCGCCAGAGACGGCCGGGCCGTCACGATCATCGGTGTTGTGGAGGACGTATACTTTTCGTCGTTGCGCACCGCGCGAAGGCCAATGGCATATGCCCTGATCGAAGACGGCGATAGGGGCGTTGTTTCTGTCAAATACACCGGCGATCCCAGTCTCATTTACCGCTACGTTCAGGATGCATGGTTGCAGGTCAATCCTATCGCCGTTGCTAAATTCGAATTTTTGGATAGCCGTTTCGATGACATGTACAGAAATGAGTCCCAACAGGAGAAGCTGCTTACAGTGTTTTCACTGCTCGCAATCACCATTGCTGTTATGGGACTTCTCGGGCTCGTTTCTTTTTCTACGGAACGACGCAGAAAGGAAATCGCCGTACGGAAGGTTGTCGGTGCTCGGGTATTGGATATAGTAGTTCTGATAACCAAAGAATTCAGCATCCTGATCATCATTGCAAATGTCATTGCCTGGCCCATAGCTTTTTGGCTGTTGAACAGGTGGTTGGGCGGCTTTGTGCATGTTACCTCGCTGAAGTTCACTCTTTTTCTGCTGACAGGAGCGGCCGCATTTTTTATAGCTTGGGCGGTCATTGCGCTTCAGGTGGGGCGGGTTGCCGCCAACCGACCGGTCTTCGCCCTTCGGCACGAATAGCGGTTAGAGATCACGGATTACATCAATAGGGTCGGGGTGGTGATTTTGGTTTCATGCCCTGCCAATAGGTAGAGATATTACAGTTGAAAGATGCGGTTTTTGTAAAGCTCTCGAAGGGTCAGGGAGCCGAGTTAACGCTGATTTGTTTTCATTACGCCGGTGGAAGTGCGAACGTTTTTCGTCCTTGGTGTGATGCTTTACCTAAAACTATAGAGCTCATTGCAGTGCAATTGCCCGGTCGTGATAATCGATTTAGCGAGCCGATGCACAACGATATCAACGATGTTTTACGGGAAATCAGACAGGCACTCCCGAGTGTTATCAATAAGCCCTATGTTTTGTTCGGGCATAGCCTCGGGGCGCTTCTTGCCCATGAGTGCGCGCGGATGATGGTTTCCCAGGGATACCCGGCTCCATTAAGGTTGTTTCTCTCCGGGCGCAGAGCTTTGCAAGAACCTTTGCGAAGGCAAATGAGCTTGTTAACGGATAAACAATTGGTTGATGAGCTCAGGGAAACGGGCGGCACAGCGGGGGAGATTTTGGACAACCAGGATCTCTTGAACCTTATCCTGCCGAGGCTGCGCGCCGATTATCAGGTCCATGAATCTTTTCGGTATGTAGAACGAGAGCCATTGGACGTTCCTATTTCGGTACTCGCAGGCGAAGTTGATCGAGCCACGTGCAACTCTGACCTTGGATTGTGGCAGATTTGCACAAAAAGAGAAGTCAGTATCGACATCTTTCCTGGCGGCCACTTTTTCATTGATTCTGCGCGAGAAAGGGTAATCGAGGTGTTATTGAAGCATTTACGGGTTAGCCGATATGCCGATGCCTAAGGCAAACCCGCCGAAACGGGCTGTTCAAACTGATTAAAGCCTTAAGGTGGCTGCAAGTACTGCGGTGAGTGGCCGACCCACACAACTGTGCAATTGCAGGCCGTATATCGATTCGGCTTTTAAAGAAGTAGACAGCCCATATGATCTGCCGTCTTGCGGCGCGAACGGCTTTCGGTTAAAAAGTGCGCATTTCCCCGGAGAGGCGCTATGGTTTTATCGGATGTTTACCGTCAGCGGTTTGGCGGCATTGGCCGTCTCTATGGTGAAGCGGCCCTGGAAGCTTTGGCGCGGGCGCACTTCGCGGTCATCGGTCTCGGCGGCGTTGGCAGCTGGGCGGCGGAGGCTCTTGCTCGCTCGGGTGTCGGCACTCTGACCCTCATTGAAATGGACGAGGTGTGCGTCACCAACACTAATCGGCAGATCCACGCCCTGGTCTCCCGGGTGGGTCAGGGGAAAAATAGCGTCCTCGCCGATCGCCTGCGCGATATCAACCCGGAAATTTGCGTGCACCAGGTCGAGGATTTTCTCGACCTGGTGAATATCCGTGATCTCATAGGCCCGCATTTGCATATAGTGCTGGATGCCATGGATCAGGCGCATATCAAAGCCGGCCTGATTGCCTATTGCTCCGCCCGCAAGATCCGTCTGGTGACCGTCGGTTCCTCCGGTGGGAAACGCGAGCCTCAGCAGGTGCGGGTGGGCGACCTCGGGCGCACCGAGGGCGACCCGTTGCTCGCCAAAATCCGTACCCAGCTGTACCGCCACCACGGCTTCGCTCGCGGGCACAACCGGAAATTCCGCGTGGACGCAGTGTTTTCGCCGGAGCAGATGGTTTATCCCAAGCCGGACGGCTCGGTCTGTATGGAAAAACAGGCGCTGCAGGACGGGGTGAAACTCGACTGCGCCGGCGGCTTTGGTTCCGCCACCATGGTGACGGGTACTTTTGGTTTTGTCGCGGCGGCGCGGGTCATCGAGCGGTATTTGCAGCAAGTTTTTCGCGACGAAGCTCGGGAATAAGGANNAGCCTCTTTCGAGCTTCCGACTCCTGCCGTTATTCGTCGCGCACGCAGCGAATGTAACCGCTACTGCCGTATCCTTGTTGACCACTTTGAAAGCTGATGCCATTGAATGCCCGGTGCGCAACACCCTGGGTTTTGTAGACATTTGGTTTGGTGGTCGGAAAAAAAGTCTCGTTGATTTTGGGCGGATCCGATTTTTCCCGTTCAACCAAGGTATATAACTCCGGCGGGCTGGGATAGCGCCAATCGTCGTAGCCGGCGAGGACCAGATCCGAGCATATTCCGGCCGGCGCCGGAGGATCCGAGGACAAAAACCGATCGAAACCGTAAAGAATTCCGTCGTCGTGTTGTTGCCACATATGGCCGAACCCGTCCGACACCGTCCCGTTTCCGTTGTCGACATACTGCGGGACTATATGCACGACGACCGTGTCGAAATTTGTCAGCCCGGATTCATCCGAGATATTGAGGACGAAGACGGCTGGAATGCGGGTCGCCGGTGCGGGAATATTGTCGATTGTCCAGACCTCGCCGGTGTATTCGCCGGGGTCATAAGTGTCGCCCCAGGGGGCACCGAGGTTGACGTCTGGTCTGTCTACGAAATTTAGATATTCCAAACCGCCGAATATTGGAAAGCAGCAAGACCATCTATAGGTAAGTTGATCCCCATCAGGATCCGAGCTGCCACTCGCGTCGAGTACGAGGGTTTCGCCCGGGTACAGGGTAATGGTCGGACCAGCTTCGGCGAGGGGTTGGCGATTCGTATTCGAGATCAATATTTCGTCCGCTTCGCTGGTGATAGCGCCGTCATTGACTCTTAAGCGTGCTCGATAAATGCCGGCAACATCAATAATCAAGGTCGGCGTGGCAGTCATGGGATTGACCAGAATCGCCGAACTTCCCGTGGGTTTTTCGACGAGCTCCCAGGCGTAGCTGAGCGGGTCCCCGTCGACGTCGGTACTTGCGGAGCCATTGAGAGTGACAGTGGCGCCGAGTGTCGCCATGGCGTCCGAGCCGGCGTTCGCAACAGGGGGCCGGTTGATAAAGGCTTCGAATTCAGGAAGGTCGGCGTTTCGCCCTATGGAGGCGTATCTCTGCTGCAGATGTGATCGGACTGCCGTTACCGGCAAATTCTGGATCGCGTCCGCGATCGCCGCGATCAGGTCGGGCGAGTCGATGACACCGTTGTCTGCCACATCTTGTGCAATGTTCCCCAGGTGCTCGGACAAATCCGCCGAGTTGCTGCGGGAGTATTGCAGCACGGCCGCCACCAGCAATAGAAACGAATTGGGATCCCCCTCACGCGTGAGCGTCAATTCCGAAAACTTCCGGTCGCCCGCGGATGCGGCAATTGCGCTGAAATTGGCTGTCAATTCTTGTTGTGCCTGGCTTTCCGCACTCGCAAAAGTGGCACCCTGCGTCACCAGTTCGCGAATGCGGCGGCGGACAAGGTGCGTGAGCGGGTTAACATTGATCGTCGAGCCGGCTGCCACATCGGCCAGCGCGGACAGCCGCAAAGTGCCAGTAGAGACTGCACCGGAAATTTCATTGAAGTAGTAACCTTCCACGCTCACTTCCACCAACTGGCTCGCCAGCGTGACCGGCACCGAATAGTCGCCGAAGTTGGTGTTGATCTCGCCTTGGAAATTCCTGCCGGTTGTATTCAGGCTCCCGTCGAGTTCGGCAACAGAGACCGAACCGCCCGCGAGGAAAGGCCCCTTTTCCGCCAGACCGGTAACCTGCGTTTCCGATCCGCCGGAGATCCCAGAACTGCTGGAACTGCTGGAACTGCTCGATGTACTTGAACCGCCAGGAGCAGGGGAATCGTCCGAATCCGAACATCCGACTAGGAACATGAGGGTTAAAGCACAACAGTAGATGAAGGTACTATTCATTTGAGCCTCCATTTCCCCATAGAAAACTGAAGTCTATGCCAGTCGGCAAACATGGGCAAATTTTAGTCAAGAGACACTTAGCTGACTACGAGCGTATCCAAGGGGAGCGGGACGGTCTGTTTTGGGCGCGTGATTAAGGTGTTTATTGTGCCGGTTTTGCTGTTCCCTGCGGCAACAGCAGACTTACCAACAGACCGCCCTCCGGATGATTCTCCAGCAGCAGCCGACCGCCGTGTTTTTCCACCGCCCGCCGGGCGATGCTCAGGCCCAGGCCAAAGCCGTCGCCGTGCATGCGATTGCCGGTGCGAAAGAAAGGCGTCGTCAGTTTGGTCAGGTCTTCCGGCGGCACGCCGGGGCCGAAGTCGCGAATTTCAATATGGATATGTCTGTCGCTCTGGCGCACGGCTACCGCTATGGGCCCCGCTTCGGGAGTGTATTTGCAGGCGTTGCGCAGGATATTGTCCACCGCTTCACCGAGGAGATTCTCGTCCGCGTTCACTATCACCCCTGCCGGCGCCTCCGTCAGCCGAATTTGGCGGCGGGGAAACTCGAATTGCAAATTGTCCATGTGGGCTTGCAGCAGATGCACCGGATCGAGGGGAAGCATTGCGATCGACTCTTCAAGACGGGAAAAATTGAGGATGCGCTGGATCAATTGGTCGATGCGTTCGCACTCGGCATGGATTCGTTGAATGTAGGGAAGCGATTTTTGATCGCGCTGTTGGATGAGCTCCGCCGCCACCTGCAGACGGCTCAAGGGCGCGCGCAATTCGTGCGACACATCGTGCAGCAACTGTTTTTGCGCCCCAAGAGTCTCGCGGGTCTGCTGCATCATAAACGCGAAATCCTGGGCGAGGTCGCCCAGTTCATCGGCGCGCCGCAGCAGACGTGCGTCTATTTCAAGGTGCATGTCCCCCTGGGCGAAACGGCGGCTCGCCGCNNAGTGTAGAAGCGACGAGAATGACAAAAAATTGTAAAGTGTTGAGACGCTTCAAAGTGTCGAGCAACAGGCGCGGCGACCGCGGTTCCAAGGCTTCCACCGTGTAGGAATTGCCGCTCGCGGCAATGACTGTGAACCGAAATGTCTCGAGGCCGCGCGTGCGCGGGCCATCGCGGCGGAAGATCGGGGTATCGCCGCGATAGATGGCGATGAGTTGGCGTTGCCCTATACCGTGCGGCCCGCTGGCGAAACGCCGCAGCATATGGCGGTTCAAGGGACCCCCCTCCGGCGCCGCCTCAAAATGATTAATCAACCGCTCGGTAAAATCGTGCAGATTTTTTTCGTAGACATTGCGGTATTTTTCGCTCTCGACGGTGGTGAGGATCACGTAGCTGGTGGCGAACATCATCGATAAGCTCACCAGCCAGAACGCGCCGAAAATTTTCCAGAAAAGACGTCTAATTTTCATCGTGACCGGCGTCGAGGACGAGTTGATAACCAATCCCGCGAATGGCCTTGATGTGCGGGCCCTCACCGGTGCTCTGCGCTGACGCCAGCTTCTGGCGGATGCGGCTGACGTGGACGTCGATGCTGCGGTCGTAGCGGCTCAATTTGCGTTGGAGGACCTGCTCGGTGAGAAATTCTTTACTCAGTACCTGACCGGCGTGCTCCACCAACAGTTGCAGCACTCGGAATTCCGCTGCGGTCAGCTGGAGCGTTTCGCCTTGGAAACTGGCGATCAATCCCGCCGGGTCCAATTGCAGACCACCGGCGGATTTTACTGCGGGCGCGCCGCTGGCCGAGGCCGAACTTTCCGCGGCGCGCGTACGCCGCAGGACCGCCTTGATGCGGGCGCTCAACTCGCGCGGGTTGCACGGCTTGCCGAGGTAATCGTCGGCGCCCATGTCCAGGCCGACGATTCGGTCTATGTCGTCGCCGCGGCCGGTGAGCATGATCACCGGTACCGAAGAGAACTGGCGAATTTCCTTTAATACATCGAGGCCGGAAATTCGCGGCATCATGATATCCAACACCACCGCGGCGAGATCATTACCTTCGCGCAACCGTTGCAGCGCCCGCTCACCGTCGTTGGCGATGTGCGCGGTGAAACCTTCGCCGGTCAGATATTCGGCGAGCAGTTGGCAGAGTTGCTGGTCGTCATCTACCAGCAGGATGGCGGGTCGGGAGGTGATCATGAATAAAATCTAACGGACGGTAGCGCCGAATGCCGAGGCTTTACACAACTTTACACCAGCTTAACCCTACTTAGCATTGCACAGGGCGATACTGCACTCACGGTCAACAACCAACCCGGAGATGTTTATGAAAACCTTAATTCAATCCCTGCTCATGAGCGCGACTTTGCTGGGTGCCGCTGCGGCTTACGCCGGCGACGGCCACGACGGCCACCGGCGCCACGGCGGTCACGCCGGTCACGGCGGCTCGTACCTGCATCATCTCGAGAAGAAACTCGACTTAACCGAGGAGCAAAAAGCGGCCATTGCCGAAATACACAAGGCTCACCCGCGTGACGAGAACAAGGAAGATCGGCGCAATTTCCGCCGCGATCTGGCCGATTTGGATCCCGCGGCGGCCGACTACCAGCAGCAGGTAACCGCCATCGCGAAGGAACAGGCGGCGAATCTGGAACAGACGATCATCGAGCGCGGCGCGGTGCACGCGAAAGTCTACGCGATTCTCACGCCGGAACAGCGGGTGAAATTGAAGGAATTAAAAGCGAAGCGTCAAGAGCGGGTTAAAGGAGAATAATTCGGGACAACGCGCTGGCCGATCGATGCCTCCCCTGGCAAGGGGAGGCTGAGAGGCGGTTTAGGGTTGCGAATCGAGGTCCGTGATCGAGAAATCCGCGCCTTGCGCAACCTCGTAAACCCGCTGCACCAACGCCTTAAAGCCGTTGCTGCGCGACGGTGTCAGGTGGCGGGCGAGGCCGAGCTCTTGCAACTGTCGGCTCCAATAATCCGGCGTTAATTCCCTAAGATCGCGTTTGCGAGCGGTGTTCAGCAGCAGCGCGGCCAGACCATTGATGATTCTGCTTTCACTGTCAAAATGAAATTCGCCGCTGGCGTAGTGCAGCCAGGCGGGCGCGGCACAACCCTTCAGGCGATTGGCGGCGGTGCGCAAGGTTTCCTTTTTCTCCACCCGCCGTCCCCATTCCATCAGCAGTCGATACTGATCCTGCCAATTCCCCGCATTGCGCAGCCGCTCCAGGTCTACCCCGGTAAAATCATCGGGAGTCATAAACGCCGCTCCAGGTCAAACAGGCGCAGGGCGTTGGCCGTCGTCTGCCGCGCGATATTCGCCAACGAATCCTCCCGCAGCCGCGCCAGGGCCTCGGCCACCGCTGGAATATTGGCCGGCGAATTGCGTTTGCCCTGTTGGCCACAGAGGGGCATATCCGGCGCGTCGGTTTCCAATATCAATGCTTCGAGCGGCATGGTTTTCACCGCGTTGCGCGTTTTATTGGCGCGAGCGTAGGTGATAGTGCCGCCGACACCCAGGTAAAAACCCATATTCCAGTACTGCCGCGCCATTTCACCGCTGCCGCTAAAAGCGTGCACCACTCCGCCGCGGGGAACCGGGTGCTGTTTCAACAGGCGCAATAATTGATTGTGCGCTCGGCGGCAGTGCAGAATGACCGGCAAGTCGCATGCCCGCGCCACTTCCAGATGGCAAGCGAGCACGGCTTCCTGCTGCGCAAGATCACCTTCGATATACAGATCCAGGCCGCATTCACCTATGGCGATGCATTTTGGCGCTTGCGCGGCGCGCCGCAGCAGCTGATCCAAATGCGGCAGCTCCGCCGCCCAGTTGCCCCGCGGCAGACAACTTTCGAGCCAACAGGGGTGAAGTCCCACCGCGAAAAAAAGCCCGGTGGTGGAATTGCTGAGGTCGAGCAGGCGCTGCCACTGTTTGGGCTCAACGCCTGGTATCGCCATGGCGAGCGCGCCGTCAGCTCGGCATTGTTGCCAGAGTTCTGCTCGGTCCGCATCAAAATCCGGAAAATCAAAATGGCAGTGGGTGTCGACCCAGGTTAACGAAGCGGGCTGCATCATGCGGGTGTCTCCGACGGCGAAGCGGGCATTATAAAAACGCGGTGCCGAGACTGTCGATGCGCGGTGGCGCCGGCGGGGCGACCCGCTAATCGACGGTCGTGTCGGTGGCCGCCAGGGTTTGTTTTGACTCGTAAAAATATCGCATTTTTTCTNNCTGTTTTGACCCATAAAAATATCGCATTTTTTCTGCTGTGCCACAGCCCTGGCATTGGCGCGGCACCTGCGCCTGGCGCAATTGTGCCAGAATTTGTAACCGCGCCTGGGTTATATCGCCCAGCGGACCCTGGATGGGTCCGAGTCCGTCAGTCGTTAAGTCTTTAATAAAACAGCAGCTCGCGGCCACTCCCGCCGCGCCTATAAAGAGGCCACGCTCCAACCAAGGGCAAGTCGGTTCGGCGCAGGCACCCTCATAGAGTTCACCGTAAAAACCGGGCTGGCGCTGGTATTCCACCAGCAGGTCGCGCAGGTGCGTATCCCGCGCGATCAATAGATCGACCTGGCGGTGGTCTTGCGGCAGAAGAATATTCTGTTGCATTTGCGCATCGTAAAATTGGCGGTAGACCTGCATGGTCTGCAACGGCTGCAGGAGAATGCCCCCGTCGAGGGCCAACTCCTCATACAGCTGCGCAATCGCGTTGAGGTTCTGCCAGGTGGAACGGAGCAGTGTCACGGCCAAGCCGACGCGGGGCGTGGCGCTGTCGTGCGCCTGTTTGTGTTGGATCAGGCGGTGCAGGCCGCGTTTCACCCGACTGAATTTGCCGCCGCGGATCGCTTGAAACTCCGCCTCCTCGGCGCTCTCCAGCGAGACGAGAATGCTGGTGAGTGAAGCCCGCAGGAGCTGGTCGATCACCGTTTCCGTGAACAGGCTGCCATTGGTGATCAGGGATATTTTGACCGCCGGAAATTTCTGCCGCAAATACGCAACCATCGCAAAAAAATCCGGATGCAGCAGGGGCTCGCCTTCCCCCTGCAGCTCCACGTGGGTCAATTGCGTCAGGTTGTCGATGAGCCGCCGAAAATGTTCCAGGGGCATATCCTGCTGCGGCAGATGGCGACCGGCGCAAAATCCGCAGGTGAAATTGCACCGGGTGGTGGGTTCAATTTGTAAAAACTGAATCGCCCCCTGCATAGCCTTCAATGCAATTTCAGGCTCGGCCGCAACCAGCGGTTGAGACCATTGGAAAGCATGACCAGGCCCGTGCGGATGAATCCGTGGATCGCCAATTGATGCATGCGATAAAGGGAAATATACGCGAGCCGCGCCAGGCGACCCTCGATAAACAAGCTGCCGCTGCTGAGGTTGCCCATCAAGCTGCCCACCGTCGAATACTGGGAAAGAGAAATCAGCGATCCGTGGTCGTGGTACGCAAACGTCCGCAGCGGCTGGCCGCTCAATAACGCGACGAGATTTTTAAAGCAGGTGCTCGCCATCTGGTGCGCCGACTGCGCCCGCGGCGGGACGCGTTTGCCGTCCGCACCGGTAAATTCGGCGCAGTCGCCGATCGCGAAGATCGCGCTGTCGCGGGTGGTTTGCAGATGTTGATTGACCACCAGCTGATGGATGCGGTTGGTCTCCAATCCGCCAATGTCCCGTATAAAATCCGGAATCTTCACCCCCGCGGCCCACACCACCAGATCCGCCGCTAGACGCTCGCCCGTTTTGGTTTCCAGGCAACCGTGTTGCGCGGCGGTGATGCTGGTATTGAGTTTGATCACCACCCCGATATTTTCCAACTCCTGGTGGGCGGCTCGGGAAATGCGCTCGGGGAGGGCGGAGAGGATGCGCGGCGCCGCTTCGATCAAGGTCACCTTCAGACGGTCATTGGAGACGGCGCTAAAACCGTAATGGTGAATTTCCTTCACCGCGTGGTGCAGCGCGGCCGAGAGTTCCACCCCTGTGGCCCCGCCGCCGACAATGGCGATCTTCACGTCCTGGTGCTGCTCCGGCAGACGCTGGATCTGCAAAAATGCATTGAGCAATTTGCCGCGGAAGCGCCGGGCCTGATTCGGGCTGTCGAGAAAAATACAGTGCTCGCGCACCCCGGGAGTATTGAAGTCATTGCTGATTGAGCCGATGGCCAGTACCAAATAGTCGTAATCGATGCGAGTTTCCGGTAAAAATTCGACGCCGTCTTCGTCGCGCATGGGAGCGAGCAACACCTGTTTTTGCGCACGATCTATGCCGCTGAGCGTGCCCACGCGAAAATGAAAGTGATTATAAATGGCATGGGCGCGATAACTGACCGCGTCCACCCCTTCGTCCATCGCGCCCACCGCAAGTTCGTGCAACAGGGGTTTCCAGAGGTGCGAAGTNNATTTCAGCGCGCTTCTTTCTGCCGAGTTTGCGGCCGAGCCTGGTCGCCAATTCCAGGCCACCGGCACCCCCGCCGACGACCACTATCTTGGGCATTTTATTTGCCTTGTGTTGCGCTACAGCTGTGTTCATGAAAACCTCGATTGAGAGATGGAAAAATTGAAGTGGCTTTCATCATAACCCGGATCGCCCGCGCTTCCTACGCGGGCGGACCCGGGCGGGGCGATCGAGGGGGCGACTTCGGTGTTTGGCGGTGTGCGGTTGGCGCGCGGCCGTCGACTTGCCATAATGCCGCCGAGGTGCTGTGCTGTACGACGGCGTCACCGTGCGATTATCGAGGGGTATTCTATGCAGGAGACATGGCGTTGGTTTGGTCCGCAGGATCCGGTCTCGCTGGAAAAAATCCGGCAGGCGGGAGCAACGGGTGTGGTTACATCGCTGCACCACATACCCACCGGTCGCGCTTGGCCGGCGGAAGAGGTGGTACGGCGCAAACAGGAAATCGAACAGGCGGGACTTAGCTGGGCGGTGGTGGAG
>DJFO01000371.1 GCA_002432555.1 Marinagarivorans sp. UBA5870 | reverse complement strand
GTGCTCGGTTGGATAACACAGTCCCTCCCGCCTGAGCGATTCCTGGATATGTTGTTCGAAGCGCGCATGGCAATCGAACCGAATGCGGCGGCGCTCGCCGCTGTGAAAGCAACCAAAGAGGACATAGATCGAATCGGGCAGGCCTACGAGGACATGGCAGCCGCGCCTTCGCTTGCCGAAGCGATCGAGCCGGATGTCAGGTTTCATCAGGCAGTCCTCGACGCGACGCATAATGATGTCATTCGCTACATCGGCCACACCCTGCAAAAAGCCCTCGCCATTTCCATCAGCCTAACCTCCTGGCACGAAGACATTCACATTTCAACGCTTCCCAGACACGAAGCGGTTTATCGGGCGATCGCAGAGGGGGATGCAAAACGAGCGGATCAAGCGGTGCGCACGCTGCTCATGGATTCACGCAAGAATTATGATAAAAAGCTGCTCGTGGAAACCTAGCGCTTCTTGACAGGTCCTGCGGGCGATGCTGATAAATCCCTTTCGCTCTGCCCTGATACACCCTTGTTTGTTTTCCTGGACTGCTCTTGCCGGCGAGCGCGCCCACAGTCCCGGCGGCGCGGGCGATTTTTGATCCACCATTTTCTGCCGAGCCAAAACGGGACGCAGAAAATTGCACCCTCGACTACCTGATTATCCCCTGCCCCATCCGAATTGGAACCTCGATCGCGGCGACAGCCCTGGGACTCGACCGGCTCACGTGTTAAATTTGTTCCTCTCCGCCGGCGTCTCATGAAGTGCCGGCTATCGTTCACCCAACCAGCGCTCATCAGATGAAATATTTATGTTTCGTTTTCCTGTTGTGGATGGGCCAGCTGGCGCACGCTGCCGAGCCGCCAATTTATCGCAATCCGATCCTGCCGGGCTTCTATCCGGACCCATCCATCATCCGCGTCAACGACGATTATTATTTGGTCAATTCCAGCTTTGAATGGTTTCCCGGTATGCCGATTCACCACAGTAAGGATCTGGTGAATTGGAATTTAATCGGTTACGGCCTCCACCGGCCGGAGCAGCTGAACCTGCAAACCGGCCTTGGCGATTCCATGGGGATCTTCGCCGTTACCCTGCGCTACCACGCCGGTTTGTTTTATCTCATTACCACTTGCGTACACTGCGAGCGCGGTGGGAATTTTTTTATTACCGCCCAAAACCCCGCCGGCCCCTGGTCCGACCCCGTCTGGCTGGATGCGCCCGGCATAGATCCTTCCCTAATGTGGGATGACGACGGCAAGGCCTATTACGTGGGCCACGGCAATTTATCGGGCAAACAGGCCTGGGAAGGGCAGGAAGGCGTCTGGCTGCAGGAATTCGATGCAAAACAGGGGAAATTGATCGGGCCGCGACAGCAGCTCACCTTTGGCCACGCCAATAATGCCCAGTGGACCGAGGGCCCGCACCTTTACAAGATCAACGGAAAGTATTTATTGATGGTCGCGGAAGGCGGCACCGGGTTTCACCACTCCATCACCGTGCACCACAGCGATTCCGTGTGGGGACCTTATGTGGCGGATCAGGTGAACCCGGTCCTCACACACCGCCACCTCGGTCGCGATTATCCCATTCACTCCATCGGTCATGCTGACCTCGTGCAAACGCAGACGGGCGACTGGTGGGCGGTCATGTTGGGCAAACGTTACATCGACGGTTACACCCTGCTCGCGCGGGAGACCTTTTTGACACCGGTGCGCTTCGAGGGCCAGACGCCGGTATTCAACCCGGGCAAGGGAAAGGTACTCCTGGGACAGGCGCGACCCAAATTGCCCTGGACCCCCGTCGCGAAAAAGCCGCTCAGGGACGAATTCAACGGCGCTCAGCTGGACTTGCGCTGGAATTTTCTGCGCACACCGCGGGAACAATGGTACCGGCTCGATGGCGAAAAGCTCATTGTGCAGCTGCGGCCACAAACACTGAATGATCTCGCCAATCCTTCGTTCATCGCCCGCCGGATTCGCCACGCGAAATTCGCCGCGACTATGAGCCTGGACTTCACGACCGGCGCCGCCAACGAACAGGCGGGCATGGCGCTCTACGTGCGCAGTGATTGCCATTATCAGTTCGTGAAGGAGAAGGAAAGTTTAGTGCTGATCAAAACGGAAAAAGGCATTCGGTCCGAGGTAGCTCGAGTGCCGTTCGACCGCCCCAAAGTATTTCTCCACGCCGAAGCCGACGGCCTGGACCTACGCTTCCGCTACGGCGCCTCGGCGGACAGATTAAAAGCCATGGGGAAAGTGCAATCCATGACGGTGCTTTCCTTCGAAACCGCAGAAGGGTTCAACGGGCCTTATATCGGGGTCTACGCCTCGAGCAACGGGGCGCCCAGCACCAGCGCCGCCGCGGTTGATTGGTTTGAGTATGCGGGGAAACGTTGAAAGTTATCTGCGTTAGGAATTCCCATGCGGGCGGTCGGTTTTTTGCGCGCGGGGTTGGACAGGAATTTGACCACTTCCTGGATTCCCGCCTGCGCGGGAACGACAACAAGTACAAAAGCTCAATCCAAAGCTCCGTCATCCCCGCGCAGGCGGGGACCCAGAGAGGGTGGCACGTTCCCCCTGGGTTCCCGCCTGCGCGGGAATGACGGAAGTCATGTAAATTTCCGCCTGCGCGGGAACGACGGGAGCGCTGAAGGATTCGTTCCCTGCGCGGGTCGCCCCTTCCTATTGCCAGGAAAGGGAGTTACCGCTTACGGCTGAGGAGTTTGCCGAGGAGGCCCACTAGTGCAACGACTCCGATAATAATGAACTTTTTGAAGGCCAGAAGGAAGGCCCCGATTTTGGCGAACAGCCCCATTTTTGCAGCCACGCCTCCGGCGACCAGGGCAGCCAGGCCGTATTCCGCGACTTTGTCCGTCGACGCATTAAAATCCTCGTAACGATGACCGCTGGTGAACTCGGTGGCGGCGATCAGTTCGGGCATGCGCTGTTTGATTTTTGCCATTTGATTCATACCGGCCACCGCGTTCAAATCGAGAACGCCCTGGCGGCCGAGAATGCGGATGTTGTAATTCAGCGAGTTTTCTTCGCTGTCGTCGGTCGCAAACTCTTTCGCCCAATAATATTTGTGGGCGGCTTTGTCATAGTGTGGAGGCTCGGCCCAGCCGACCAGCAGGAGCGACCCGTAACCTTGGTTTTTGCGCTCTTCGTTCGCTTCCTTGGATTGCGCTTGCATGTCGGCCAGCAAATCGTCGTAATTGATTTGATCCGCATCTTTGTCACTGACATAACCGTCTTCGCTGTAGGTGATCACCACGCCCCAGCCGTCCACTTCGAGCGGGCTGACATCCGCGGGGATAATCATCCCGAGGGTTTCATTGCCGGGCGGGTTGCCCCAGGCGTCCACGAGAAGCCGCTCGGCGCTTTCCGGCGAGAGGTATTGAAACCCCGCGGATAAATCCAGGGTGGCGATGTTATCGGGGAGAGTGATTTTGCCCGATTGCGGCTGCAGAGATAACATAAACTCTGCCGCAGTGACTTGCTCTTGCGCCGCGGTTTCTTCCTGCAGGGCTTGCGCGGTTTCTTCCGGCAGAGCTTGCGCGGTTTCTTCCGGCAGAGCTTGCGCTGCAATGCCGAGGCTGAACAGAGTGAGAAAAGGAAGAACAAGGTAATTCATGGGAGGCTTCCGTGTGAATAGGAGTATTGCCGTCGAGGCCTCAAGAGCCTAGCACGCTACACCGCTAGCGGCGACGATCGTTTTTTTATAGTTCGGTCGATTATCCAAACAAAAAAGGGAGTCACCGGGTTGGCGGGGCGAGGTGGCGGCGTGTTTTGGTGGTTTTGGTGGTTTGGTAGATAGTGCGCCGCCCGCGTAAGCGTCCGTCGTCATCCTCCGCGGGCCGTCCCGACGACCCCCAACACTCGGTGTAAGACTTGGTCGTAGGGTGTTATATCGCCATAGTGGGTACCGCGCACCTCGATCGTTTCCTGCTGCCGGAAAAGATCCTTCGCCCATTGCAAAAGCTCAGGCTCAACTCCCACGGCGTCTTGTTCGGCGGATTTATATTTTTCCTCCAACAGTGCCCCGAGCGCCGCTTGCAGGTCCTGCGGCAGATACCGTTGGACCAAGTCCGGAAACCATACGGGCGCGGGCTCGGATTTATCGACAATCCAGGCGGCGCACAGCAGGCTGCGCAGGCCGTATAAAAAAGTTTTGGGGTGCCGTTCAACGCGCTCATCGAGCAGTTTCTTTTTCGCCAGCGACAAGTAGTGGTAAAAAGCCGGTGCCGGGTTGAATATCTGCCGCGCGTGCTCGCGCAGGTGCTGAATTTCCGGGCGGGTGTGATACACGATGGGGGAACCGAGCCACTCATAGAGAGCCGCGTTGCCGCGATAGAGCAGCCGCAGGCATTTGGCAATGTCCCATCCCGCCCCGTCGAGATCGCCATAGGAGGCGAGCTGCATCTGGTCTTTTTTCTCAAAGGCGGTCAAGTAGTGGTGCCAGGGGTGGGCGTAAATAAAACGTATATCGTAATCGCTGTCCCGCGAAGGAAACCCCCAGGCGCGGCTACCGCTTTCCACCGCGTGGATAATGGTTATTTTGTAGCGGCGCTCCAGATCTTCCAATAGCAGGCGGATGTCCTGAATTTTGCCGTCGGCGAGCATTTTCATCACGATTGTTTGACCCCGTCTAATATCACTTGAATCTGGGCCAGGGCCGCTTTGGCCTCCGCCAAGCCTACACCTTCCTGCTGCGCCCGGGTGGCCGAACCATAATAGGTTTCTAAAACTTCCAGCAGCAGGGTTTTAATCGCCGACAGGTCCGGCTGCGCCGGCAGTTGGGATTGGATATACGCCTGCTCAAGTAACCGCTCCTTTTCCCGAAAATAATTTTCCAGTTGTTCGAGGCTCCATTCGCCACGCCTGACGGATTTCAATTGCTCGGCGTTTTGCGCGAGATGCAGGTCCTGCTCCACCAGCAGCTGCTCGCATTCATCCAGCAGGCGCACTATGTGGTATGCAAATTTTACGTCGTAACCAAATTGTTCGACCAGCGCCTGCCGTTTGCCTTCTGGCTGTTTGGTTTTCAGTTTGTGCAGCTGTCGATACGCGTAACCCTTGAAGGTGGCCCAACAGCCCTTATGCAGGAAAATTTTGCGTTGCTGCCGCAGCCGTTTGCCAATTTCCGATTCGTGCAAAATGCAATGCGCCGGGGCGAACAGGGAATCGATGATATTGGGGTTGCACAGACTGAGAAGCTTAAAATATTTAATTACCGAATAGAGCGTCAGGTCATACTGCCGGCCCGCACCGCCGAGTGCCTGGGCGTCCATCACCCGGTGTTGCTGCCACTGCTCCGGCACCGCCGGCGGGTCGTCGAAGCCGGTGATATAACCGTGTTCGTGGGGAAAAACTTGCGCGCGCCGCGGCATGAAAAAACCGTACACGTCCATGTCCGATGTATTTTGTTCAACGCCGTAGGCGAGCGATCCCAAAACCACTTCGTACTGCACAGCGGAGGGCAGGTCCGCGGGAATCTGGTGCAATAGGTGGCGCTGGTACAGCTCGAGGGTTTTGCTGGGCATGCGGGGAAAGCGCCTCTCAGCGCGGTTGAATTTGAATGGGCAGCGGGTGCTCTTCGTCCAACTGCCCCAGGGGCGTCGCGCCCTCTTTGCCAAGGGTCCGCAACAGCTTCTGCGCCTGGGCCCGGTGGGCATTGACGTGATCCCAGGCGATTACTCGCTCGAGGTAGGGCACCGCCCGCTGGGGCTGAGGGGTGCGACTGAGCAGCTTGCCCAGCTCTAGGTTCAAACGGACATCGGAAGGATGCAGTCGGTATAAGTCGTTGAGCAGGGTAATAGCCTGCTCCGGGCGCCCCTGTTCCCAGGCCGACTGGGCCAGAAAATACCCCGCTTCCATATTGGCCGGATCCGCGTCGAGGGATCCCCGCGCGAACTCGGCGACTTTCTCGAGCAACTGTGCCCGCTCGGGCGAACCGGCGGGGGCGAGCCGCGCCTTGTCCCAGTAAACGTGGGCGGCATTGGCGAGCACGTAGGGATCGCCCTTGTGCTGTTGCAGGGCAAAACCGAGAACGTGCTGCGCGAGATCGCCGCGGCCGAGGTGCTGTTCGATGACCGCGCGCAGCGCCAAGGGGCGCACGACGGTGGATTCCTTGGCGTCGATAATTTTTAAAAGTTCGAGCGCGGTGTCCTGACGGTCAGACCTAAAAGCCAGGTCACCGAGAATGTAGGCCGCTTCGTTGATTGACAGCCGCCTCTCCCGCATGGGTCCCGTGTAGGGTTTGACGGCGAGTCGATAACCCAGCCAGCTGCGCCGGTCCCTATAAGCTTTCAGCTGGGCATCCAGCACCTGAGGCGCAACGCCGAAGTGCTGCGTGACCGCCGCCTCGAGATCCGCGCCCTGGTGCACCGCCAACAGGTAGGACGCCATACCCGCGCGGTAATCCTGCTCGCCGAGCAGCGGACCCAGCTGCAAAAAGTGCATCAGCAACCACGCGGAGGCGTAGTAGCGGGACCAATAGCGTTGATCGCCGGTTTCATCCGGCTGCAATAGGGTGGCGACGGGCATAAGACCATCCCGATCCAGGTCCGGCTTGCGCCACTGGTGCATCAGGCCGACCTCGACATGGCGGGGCGCTATGACCGATGCCGCCAAAAGGTCGGCGAAGCCCTCCTCGTACCAAAGGGGGTAGCGCAATTGCGAGCGCGCGCGCATCAAGTGGTGAACGTATTCGTGGAACAGCACCAGGCTGGCGTCGGCAAGCTTGGCTTCGGCGCCCACGACCATGCGCGGCCCCTGCCAGCTGTCTCGGAAAAAGCCGGCGGTATGCGGATCCACCTGGAATTTTCGATAGTCCCGCTCGCGATTGAAGAAAAAGATCTGGACCCGATCGCTCTCGTCGAAGGAGGGCAGCCCCGTCAAGGTCAAAGCGGCCGAGCGGAAGCGCTCGAAATCGACTAGAAGCGCACGGGCCTCGGCGGGTTTACGGTCGGAATAAACAACGAAGTGGTGTGACGTGAGTTGGTACCAGGCGCTGGTCTTGGCGGCCGCCACGGGGACGGCACAGGTCAGGCACAGCACCAACGCCGTCCAGAATTCAAAGGCTTTCACTGCCGCGCGCGCCATCAACCTGTCATCCCCCTCGTCGAATCGCGAAAGAGACGATTCTAACCGGGTGGATCACGCTGGGGCCAATCGAAAAGCACGGCTATTCAAAAGCGCGTCTGTTCAAAGGGCATCTATCCAACAGGGCGCCTATTCAGAAGGGCATCTATTCAAAAGGACGTCTATTCAAAAGGACGTCCACTCAAAAGGGCACCTGTCCAAAAGGGCGTTTGTTCAAAAGGGTGCCTATTTGAAAGCGCGTCTACTCAAAAGCACGCCACGACAAAGCAGTGCCTACTGGACAGACCGCCAGCACGTCTCGGGGTCGAGGTTGAGGGAGCCCTCTTCTTCCAGGGTCGCGTATTGTTTTCCTTCGGGGCTGAGAAGCACCACGGTTGGGGAGGAAAACAGGGGACGGCGAACAAATGCGAGGCGCCAGCCAAAGTCTTTTAACTGGTCCAGGCTCTGCATCTGCATATCAGTTAGATATTGTGCCAGCTGATTGGGGATCGGTTCCTGCGTCCCGCGTTTGTCCAGATTTTGGTAAGCATTGTCGTCTATGGTTTCAACGACCGTCACGTCACTTGGCATGGTTAACACAACACGCTACCTCCGGCACAACTCCAATTGCTTTGCTTAAGCTTTGACCACGCCATTACGCTTGTCAAAAGTCTCAAGCTCTTATATCCGCGTGGGAAAAATAATCCGAAAAGCGGCGGATTGCAGCAAACAAATGCTCTAAAAAAAACCTGTTAATCAATTTTTTATAGCGGCATTCGCCCATTCCAAGTGGGCAAAATAACAAATCTAACGGTCGGTCTCTGAGGACATTTCATCATAAAGCGGTTGAATATCGAGCACTTTAATGCAGCAGCAGCCATTCGGCAACGCGCTTAATTGGTCCACAGCGAAATAATTTCCCGGTTCGCAATACTGCCAGCGCAGATTCAAATTCAGGATTTTCATTCCATAAGTCCGTGAATCCGTGCCCGAGTGATATTGGGGACGAGGATCCTGCTGCAATACTTCAATAATAAGCGTCTGCAGAGTCGGCGAATATTCGCTGCAAAAGCGCTGTGCCTCCTCAGTGAAAATAACAGGATGCAAGATCGGCGCCGCGGCGGCGACATGATTGAAAGCGCCGGTCACTGCATCGGCATAAGGCACATAGGGTTTAATATCCAAAATGGGTGTGCCATCCAAAAGGTCGATGCCTGCAACTTCCAGGAACAGCCCTCGCGCATCGCGTTCCATTCCGCAAAATGCCACCACCGATAAGCCGAGAGGATTGGGACGATTGGGGGAGCGGCTGGCAAATACTCCGAGGGTTTTGTTGCCCCCCAGGCGGGGAGGCCGCACTTTGGGCTTCCAGGTCTCGCGCGCCGCGTGAAAAACAAATTGCAGCCAAATGTGACTGCAGGCTTCCAGCCCGGCAAACGCTTCTTCCTGGGCAAATTCCGGAAAAATATAGATGCGGCCACGGGCGCTCGGCGCGAGTCCGGGCTGCCGGGGAATGCCGAACTTTTCTTTAAAGCACGACTGCACCACACCAATGCTTTGAAAGGTAAAACAGCCCGCGGCGTCAGATTGACTATTCATAGAGGACCTGAAATATTAACGATCAACCAAAATGGACAGGATGATAATGGCGAAGATTTTATACGGTGTTTCCGGCGAAGGTTCCGGTCACTCCTCGCGGGCCAGTTTTATCGCGGCACATCTGCAGCGCCGCGGGCACCAGGTGAAAATCGCGAGCTACGACCGCGGTTACCGCAATCTCAAAGATCAATTCGACGTACTCGAAATCGCCGGGTTGACCATTATCAGCGAAGACAACCAAGTATCCAAACTCAAAACCATTACGGCGAACCTGGCCAAAATTCCCTCTGGCACCCGCGCTTTGAAAGCCCTCAAGCAAACCTTTGCCGAGTTTCAGCCGGACCTGGTGATTACGGATTTCGAGCCATCCACCGCCTACCTCGCAGGCCATCACGGCCTGCCCTTGATCACCATCGACAACCAGCACCGCATGAGGTACATGGCGTATCCGGTGCCGTCGCAGCTGAAAAAGGATGCACTGCTAACGGAGACCATCGTCCGAGCGATGGTACCCAGCCCTTGGGTTTCGTTGATCACCACCTTTCACTTTAACCCGCTGAAAAATCAGCACAGCTTTTTGTTTCCGCCGATTCTGCGCGATGTGATCCTCGGGCTGCAGCCGACGGAGGAAGACAGCATCCTGGTGTATGCGACCTCCGGGTTCAATTCCCTGGTGGCAACTCTGCAGGCATTTCCGCGGGAGAAATTTTGCGTCTACGGGTACGACCGGGACGACCGCCAGGGCCATGTGCAATTCAAACCCTTCAGTAAAGACGGTTTTCTGCGGGATCTGGCCACGTGCAAAGCGATCATTGCCACCGCCGGGTTTACGTTGATCAGTGAGGCGCTGCACCTGGGAAAACCCTATCTGGCCTTTCCGATGCACGGGCAGTTCGAACAACAGCTAAATGCCTACATGCTGGCGCAGCAAGGTTACGGCGCGGAATGCCAAGTGCCGGACGCAAAAAGCATAGCGGCTTTTTTGTACGACCTGCCCCGCTACCGCGCGCAGCTGGCCACATACCCGCGCGGTGGCAACAGCGCAATTACCGATAAATTGGACGAACTGCTCGCCGGTGATTTAGCCGCGCTCCACAAGTTCCGGCGCTGACGCTGGCGAAGTCGCGCGTGTCGCTGGCGGCCGCCATCACAGTGCCGCCGTGGCGCATGCGGGCTTCCACCAGCAGTGCCCAAGCGGATTTTCAACCGCCCGCCTTGCGACGGCCCGATCTGCAATTCACCCCCAAGGGCAATCCTTGCGGTCGCCCGTGACTTGCTACCAACCTAAGTCCTTTTTGAGCTGCTGCACCAGCGCCTTGCCCAAACGTTGCTGCGTCACTACATTCGGGTGATAGTCACAGCCATAACCTTCGGCGGCTTCGATTTTCCCCAGGTCCAGCACTTTCACTCCGGGAGTCGTCACTCCGGGAGTCGTCACTCCGG
>DJFO01000306.1:3240-3495 GCA_002432555.1 Marinagarivorans sp. UBA5870 | reverse complement strand
GTCTCGTGGGCGCGCACATATGGAACCTTGCTCTAGACCATGACAATGACCTCTGGATCGCCGCCGTTGACCAAGGCGGTGGTGTGAGCAAGTATCTGCGTGACAGTGACAGCTTCCGCAATTTTACCCACGACCCGAAGGACTCAAACTCGCTGGTTTACGAGTACGTCTGGCGTATTCTGCCCGACCGCCATGGCCAGCTTTGGATTGGCACCCGCAACGGGCTTGACCGCTTCAACAAGAGCGATGAAACCT
>DJFO01000306.1:3052-3226 GCA_002432555.1 Marinagarivorans sp. UBA5870 | reverse complement strand
GTGACCGCACTGCTCGAGGACCGGGCAGGGCGCCTGTGGGTGGGCACGGCCGAGGGTGGAATAAGTGTGCTGGAGCCAAGCAGCGGTCGGTTCCGTACCTTAGGTGTTAATGACGGCTTACCTGCGACGCACGTGGCCACCTTGATTGAAGACCGCCAAGGCTATGTCTGGGCC
>DJFO01000306.1:0-3041 GCA_002432555.1 Marinagarivorans sp. UBA5870 | reverse complement strand
GGGCTGGCCGGCAGCAATATCAACCGCAACGCGTCGCTTCTGACGGACGACGGCGAGCTGTACATCGGCAGTACGGAGGGGCTTACGGTATTCACGCCGGAGCATATCGAGCAGGGGCAGGCGCCGCCCAAAGTGGCGATAACCACGCTGCGTATTCTCAACCGCGAGGTGACGGTGGGCGCGCCCGAGTCGCCGCTCACCAAAGCGATCGAACACACTCGCGAACTTACCCTCAGTCACAAAGATGCAATGTTTGCCTTTGATTTTGCCGCGCTCGCCTTCACCTCCTCCCACCTCAATCGCTACTGGTACAAGCTGGACGGATTTGACCGGGATTGGAACGACGTGGGCACGGCGCGCACGGGGACTTACACCAACTTGAATCCGGGCCGCTACACCTTTCGGGTGCGCGCCATGACGAGTGCCGGCGTGATGAGCTCGGAGGATGCGTTGATTCACATTACCATCACGCCGCCGGCCTGGCGCACCGGCTGGGCGTACCTCGGTTACGCCCTCCTGGCGGCGACNNCATGACCATCGTGCGCGACATCCGGGACCGCCAGGCCGCGCAGGCACGCATCCGCCAGCTGGCCCACCACGACACACTCACCGGCCTGCACAACCGTGGCGCCTTCGTCGAGCGGCTGGAAGGCGAGCTGGCGCATCCCAGCGCGCCGGGCATCGCGGCGCTGCTGTTCATGGACCTCGACCACTTCAAGCGCATCAATGACACCCTTGGCCATGACGCGGGTGACCAAATTCTGAAGGTTTTTGCGGAGGTCATTGGCCAGAACGTGCGCGGGCACGATTGCCTGGCTCGTTGGGGCGGGGAAGAATTTGTATTGGTGTGTTATCAGGCACCCAGCGAGGCCGCCCAAGCCATCGGGGAGAAGTTGCGCCTGGCGGTGGCGCAACACACGTTTGAGACACAAGCCCAATCACTGAACGTCACCGTCAGCATCGGCGTTGCCAGCGGCAAAGCTGGGGAGAGCTTTGACAAACTCTTCAAACGTGCCGACGTTGCTCTCTACAAAGCCAAAGCGGGTGGACGCAACCGGGTGGAATTGGCTGAAGATCGTTAAGGCTCTTCGACCAAAACCACAGAACCGGTACTTATACGTCCGGCTGAGCCGTATCTGTTCGAATCACCGGATGTGATCCAGCAAACTGCAACCCAGCGGCTGTGGACTTACCATCACGAACCACCCAATATGGCGATCGGCGGCGTAATAACTGCCTAGAAATTGTCGATAACCGTCTTAAGACCGATTTTTGGCTTCGGTTAAAATAGGACCTATCGTTGTTGGCCAAAATAAAATCGGCCAAAACAAAATCGGCCAAAACAAGGTCGGTCAAAACGAAGCTGGCCAAAACAAAGCCAGCCAAAACAAAGCCGGCCAAAACAAAGCAAGGACCTATGAAAGTATTCTCCCACATGGGCTGGTTACTGCTGGCGTGCATGCCAAACCTTTGGGCGTGCGCACCGTCGAAAGGGCCTCTTTCGGAGGCCGATATTCGACAGGCTTTTAAAATCGCCAAGGCCGTTTTTGTCGCCAAGGTGACACGAACCGCCCGCAAACCTTATTTCCATCCCCATAAGAGTTTGATACGCGAGGACGTGTGGTTGGAAATCACCGAGGTTCTCAAAGGTTCCCGTTATCTCGGCGAAACCGTCCATATAGAATCGTTTATAGGCGCAGGGCCCTGCGAGGTGGTCAATGTGCAAAACGATCCGCCGTGGATCTACGTCCCCAAGGCGGATTCCGACGGTGGTTTTGAACCTGCGTTGTTATCCGATACCTGGATCATCTACCACTGGGAAGGTGAATCCTATCGCTTGGATGGCGAATACTCGCGGCCCATGAATGTCGGCGGTGCGGACCGGGTCAGAATCCACCGGGCACAATTGCGGGAGTGGGGCAGCAACTAAAAACGCGGAATTTTGGTCGTGCGCGTTGGGCGGCTGTGCCTTGCCGGCGGCTGCGCCTTGCGATGGACCGGTTGGCTACTGCATGATGCCCGCCTGCACGTCGCTGCGAGAAAATGTTCATGTTCATGTTGAAGCTGGCTCATTGGTTGGCCGTCGCCGTTCTGGTTTCTTTCGCCTGGCTCCAGTTGAATGACCCGGATCCCATGTTTTGGGTCGCGCTTTATTTGGTCTCCGCGCTCGCCCCTTTAATGTATGTGCTCGACTGGCCGCGGGGCCGCGCCCGCGCTTATGCGCTCGGTCTNNCGCCTTTACGCGCTTGGTCTTGCCGCCGGTTTTTGTTTGGCTGGCCTGCTGCTGGTGGTGGAGGGGGCCGGGGTTTATCTCGACCACGTTTACGAGGAACCCCTCATGCAAAAGATGAATCCAGCAAAGCCTTATATTGAAGAGGCGAGAGAGCTGCTGGGCACTTTGATCGCCCTGTGCTTTGTGGGTTTGTACAGCTGGTTGTCTTTGCGGAATAGGTAGGTGGGCGCGAGCCGCCCGGCAAGCATTCATGATATCCCCGCGATTATGATCAGAATTCACCGAATCACTCTCGACGCGATAAGTTTCTTCGAAGCGCCAAAAATCTTATTAGTAGCCGAAATTTGCCCGCCCGTAATCAATAGACAAATTATCTAAGGGTTTGCCCGCCTACAACTACTCTTTATGTAACGTTAAACAGAACGTTATTTCCGATCGCTTTAAGAGTCTTTGTATGGGGTTGACAGGGTCGTTTAGGCTGAAGCACAAGCTGTTGGTTCTCGTTGCCGTCCCTCTGTTGCTCTTCCTCTCTTACGCCATCTTTTTTAGCCAAGAGCGCTACGCNNGACCTAGGTTCAGCGCGGGACGTCTTGCACCTGGCGAAAGCGACCGAGGTGCTGCGGATCGTGCACCGCTTGCAGTTTGAGCGCAGCATGGCGGTACGTCATGCCGACGAGCGCAATGAAACGACCCTTGCCGATTGGCGCAGGGCGGGCGACCTGAGTGATCAATTCGCCACGGCCTTGCCGGACCTGCGCGCTTTCCTGCTGAACGACCAGGCAGGGGCTTTAGTGCTCCAGGCCGTGAC
>DJFO01000433.1 GCA_002432555.1 Marinagarivorans sp. UBA5870 | reverse complement strand
GGCGGCCGTTTCACTAACCAGGCGAAGCGATTTGACTGATGCGTCTACCGTCGCCTGCGCCGTCGACTCCGCAGGCGACGGCGGGGTATCGAGCGGTTTCTGCCCTGCCAGATTCCAAATGGCCAGCACACCATTGCTCAGCAATAAAAACCAAAAAATCCAACGCATGCAGATCAGTCGTATCCTGAAGGACAATTCTCTCGTTATTGTTATAGTTTCCGGGCTTCTGCAAAGAATGCTGTTCGGCACCGCGCAACCGGCGATTCAGGGCAGCGCGACCGCCAGGCCGTCCAGCACGGCCCCCGGCAAAACAAGCGGTGAGATCGATTCTTGCGCAAGGATTTGATTGCTCGCGGAGAGTTTCGCGGCGCCAGACCAAAGCCGATGGAGATGCTCCGCGTCTCCGCCGGTAAAAAGCCACTGGGATTCACCGAGAATTTCTTGGACCTGCGCTCTCAAGGCGATACAAAAGCCGTGATAGAGCAAAGTGAAACCTGCATCGACACATTCCAGTGTAGTTGTACCCGGGCGCCAACGCGCCGTAATTTGCCAGCGCGACGCAGCTAGGCCCTGGGCATTTTGCGCGAGAGCGAACGCGGCATTTTGCAGCCCCGGTGCGATAAAACCCCCTCGGTGGGTTTGAGAGGCGTCCACCAAGTCGGCGGTCAAGGCCGTGCCTGCGCTCACAACCACTAGATTCCGCCCAGAAAATCGCTGCTGTGCCGCAAGCATGGCCAACCAGCGATCCACCCCCAGTCGCGCGGTATCCTCATATGCAAGCGCGAGTCCCGTCCAATGATTTTTGACGGCGGCGATTTCCGGCTCGACGCCACAGTGGGCGCGCAGCGCGGCGGCGAAAGCCGCCGTCTGCACCGGACTCACCACCGAGCTTATACGGATGCGACGCGGCGGCAACGTCCGCCAGACTTCGGGTAAAGGGTCGCCCAAAACAAACGCTTCGATCGATTCGGGCTGGAGTGACGAACGCCATTTGACCCGCGTGTTGCCTATGTCGATATCGAGCGTCACCTGGAGCTCCGCAATGAAATTTCACCGCCGCTGAAAACCGTCTCTCCCGTGTCGGTCTGCACTCGCAAGCCGCCCTGTTGATCGACGCCCAAAAGAATGCCCGTTTGCACCTTGGCCGGGGTATGCAGGACGATGGGCTCCCCGCGAAAGGCAGCCCGGTCTTCCCACCGTTGCCGGTAGGCGGCAAAACCCTGCTCCGGATAAGTTTTCAGGCCCGGCAGCAAGGCAGACAGCAGCGTTGCGCACAATAGATTGCGGTCGGCTTCGAGGCCCTGGCGGTGCAGGTCGGTCCACGGCTGGGTAATTTCGGAGGCAGCGGGCATGGCGACGTTGAGACCCACCCCAGCCACCACCGCGCAATCACCCGTCAAATCGCCACCGATTTCGATCAGCACACCGCCCAGTTTTTGCCCTCCGCACAGGAGATCGTTGGGCCATTTGAGCTCGACGCCCGGCAACCCCAGAGTGGCGAGCGCCTCGGCCAAAAGAACCCCAACGGCGAGACTCAGCCCCTCGAGCGCGGTGACCCCCTGGTCGAAATGCCAGCGCAGACTGAGATACAAATTGCAGCCGTAGGGGCTGTGCCACTGGCGACCTCGCCTGCCGCGCCCGGCGGTCTGACGCTCCGCGACGCAGACATCTCCTGCCGCGCCCTCCTCCAGTAAAAACCGGTTGGTGGAATCCACCTCGTCGAAACTATAAAACTGTCGCAGCAGAGCTTTGGCCTGGGCGGAGAGGGACGCGAGTATCAGCGGCTGCCGCAGCAGGCGCAGCCCACCGGGAATCCGGTAACCGCGCCCTTTGCTGGTTTCCACGGGAATATCTAGGAGCGCGAGAGACTGCAGCCGCTTCCACACCGCCGCCCGGGTGACGCCAAGGCGCTCGCCGAGAAACTCGCCGGAGTGGAATTGCCCGTCGGCGAGAATCTCGATCAGCGGCTTGAGATCAGCGAGATTCACGGTGCATTCGCGCTGAGGTGGTGGCTTTCTTCGAAATAGCACCGATCCAAGCGGTCGCCAAGACGGGTCAGCAATTCGTAGCTAATGGTGCCGGCGGCATCCGCCACCCCGTCCAAGGAGAGGTGATCGCCAAAAAGCTCGATCCAATCGCCCTCCTGCGGCGCCGCTCCCAAAGCCAGATGACTGATATCAAAAAAGCAGGAATCCATGGAGACGCGACCAAGGAGGGGCAATTCGCCATCGAACCAGCCAACCGCTCGGTTGGAAAGGCAGCGCAGCACGCCGTCCGCGTAACCACCGCTGACGACCGCCACCCGCATCGGCCGATCTGCCACAAAGGTACAACCGTATCCCAGTGAATCGCCCGCGGCTAATTCTCGCACCTGAATCACCGGGAGCAGTAACGCCACCACCGGGCTCAAGTTGCCGACAAATCCCGGTGCGCACTGCCCGCCGTAGAGGGCGATGCCGGGTCGGACCAGGTCGAAATGCCAATCGGTGCCGAGGAGCATACCGGCTGAGTTGGCAAGGGACGCCACTACCTGCGGGATCTGCGCACGAACCGCCGCGACCACCTGCCGAAAGGCCCGCAGCTGCGACCGATTTAATTCATGGCCCGGCTCGTCGGCACAGGCGAGATGACTCATCACCATTGTCACACCCGCGCGCGCCAGCAGACCGGTGTCCGCAGTTAACTCCTCTAGCTCGGCGAGGGTGATCCCCAGGCGATTCATGCCCGTATTCACCTTGAGCGCGCAGCGCGCATTGTGCTGTCCGCGCTCAACCCACCGATCGAACATCGGTTTGGAAATGATGACAGGCAGCAGATTTTCTTCGGCAAACCGCTGCTCCATACCAGGGCTACAGCCCTGCAAAACATAGATGTCCACCCGCTCAGGCATCAGGCGCTTGACCTGGATGGCCTCACTGAAGTTGGCGACAAAGAAATGGCGACAGCCTTCGCTGTAGAGGGTCTGCACAATGGGTGCGACACCAAGACCGTAGGCGTTTGCCTTTACCACGGCGCCGCAGGCGAGGCCGGAACTGATTGCAGATAATAGGCGCCAGTTCCGACGCAAGGCCGATAAATTGACTTTCAATCGGGCGGAATATTGTTGCATGAGCCCCACACCTCCCCCGGGCGGGAAACGCGGCTGTGTGTTTCGATCGAGTGCGAAGACACGGATCTCTTGGAGACATTTAACTAAGTGGAGATGCTCGCACAGGCATCGAGATACTCACCTATACACAGGCGGCGAGCCTTTTCGCGCTTAATATAGGCATGCGCATATAGAGTTATGCGCATGCCTATATATAGGAGAATGAACCAGTGCCGGAATTATCCGTGCAATGCGATTTGAATGGTGCCCAAGGCCGGACTCGAACCGGCACAGCTTACGCCACTACCCCCTCAAGATA
The DNA here is from genome assembly GCA_002432555.1 of Marinagarivorans sp. UBA5870. The sequence continues at coordinate 4,795 of DJFO01000433.1, read as the reverse complement.
GCGTGTCTACCAATTCCACCACTTGGGCTAAAAAGGTTGGAGAATAGCTCCCTAGTTTGCCGTCGGCACTTCCCCTTCAGGGACTACCGTATCAGCGGGTACTTCAGGTACCTCCTCGGCTGCCGGAGCGGTATCTTCCACTACCGGCACTTGCTCTGCCGCCGACGGTTCGGCGGACTTCTCCAATACCGGAATTACCGGATTCTCGACCTCGAAGCTCTCCTTGGCCATGATTGCCAAGACAAAGCTGGTAACAAAAAACACAGCAACGAGAATCGCGGTGAGCCGGGAGAAAAAATTGCCCGAACCCACTGCACCAAAAACTGTTTGCGACGCACCGGCGCCAAAGGACGCGCCCATTTCGGCTCCTTTGCCCTGTTGCAACATGATCAGGCCTACGATCAGCAGCGCAACAATCACGTGCACCACCAGCAGAATATTTTCCATTCTCGAGTCTCTTAAAAATCTCTACGATCTCTACGACCGCAACAATACAACCACAACAATCTCTTGCAGCCGTTCTGCGTTCGCTCTGGCGCGTGCTCTTCGCAGGTTCTTTACAGTTTCTCTGCAGTCGCTATGCGTGCATCCTGCGCGGGCTCTCTACTTAGCTTTTCCGCTCAGCCTTTCTGCCTACGTCCGGCGTCTACTCCGCCGCCCGGCAAATCTCAAGAAAGTCGTGGGCTCGCAAAGCTGCTCCACCCACCAGCGCGCCGTCGATATCGGGCATCGCAAACATAGACTGCGCGTTCAGCGGCGTCACACTGCCACCGTACACGATTCTCGTCACCACGCCCGCCGGCCCCAATTTGGCCCGGATAAACCGGTGGACTTCCTGAGCCTGGTCCGGCGAAGCGATCTTGCCGGTGCCCACCGCCCAGAGTGGCTCGTAAGCTATAACGGCCCGCGCCAATCGATCAAGTCCGCAGTATTCCGCGACCGCACCTATTTGGCGATCGATTACCTCGAGGGTGACGCCTTGCTCCCGCTCGCGGGCGCTTTCGCCCACGCAGAGGATCGGCACCAGCCGCGCGCTCTGCGCGGCTTCAAATTTTTTTGCGACCAGCTCGTTGCTTTCGCCGTAATGCCGCCGCCGCTCCGAATGCCCCACTATCGCGAAGTGGCAGCCGAGATCATGGAGCATTTCCGCCGATACATCGCCCGTATAGGCTCCCTCGGCAAAATGACTAACGTCCTGCGCACCGAGGGCAATATTACAATGCCCCAGCGCCCTATATGCCATGTCTACATGGACAAAGGCGGGGCAGATTACCACTTCTGCGCGGTGCACGCCTACCCAACCGGCCATCAGGTCTCGCAGCAGACTGCCAACAAATTGCTGCCCGCCGTGTAATTTCCAGTTACCTATCACTATCTGGCGTCGCATAGCGTTTTCTCGAGGCCTTTCTCCGCACTTTGGGGCGCCACTGGAATAAAAGGCCCTCGGCAAAACGGGCGCAAATGGTATCTAAGAATATCGCCGGTGACAATGCCGACCGCAGTTATTTTTCTCGGTCGCGCCCCGGTGTATTACTTCGGCTCTGCCACTGCCGCGCGCACGACCTCCGCCAAATCCCGCGCGAGCTCTTCCACCAAGTCGGCCTGCTGGCCTTCGACCATTACGCGAATCAGCGGCTCAGTACCCGACGGGCGCAGCAAAACCCGTCCGCTACCGGCGAGTTTTTCTTCGACTCGGCGCACGGCGGACTGAATGTTTGTGTCAGAATCCGGATCGATGCGTTTCTGCAAAGGGACGTTGATCATGCTCTGCGGAGTTTTCTCCATGGCCCCAGAGAGATCGCGCAAACTCTGCTGCGTCCGCCTCAAGGCGCGCAACACCTGCAGCGCGGAAATAATGCCGTCGCCGGTGGTGGTGGCATCGCCACAAATAATGTGGCCGGAGGATTCCCCACCCAGCCGCCAATCGCGCTCTTTCATCATCTCCAGAACATAACGATCGCCGACCTTCGCCCGGGCGAATGGAATACCCAACTCTTTGACTGCCAGTTCAAATCCAAAATTGGTCATGAGGGTCCCCACCACGCCGCTGCAGCCGCCGTCAAATTTGTGCTTGTGGGCCGCGATGATAAACAACAGCTGGTCGCCGTCAACGATAGCGCCCTGGTGATCGACAAACATCACGCGGTCGCCATCGCCGTCGAAGGCAATTCCAAGATCCGCCTGGTTTTCCAGCACCGCCTGCTGCAGCGCTCGCAGATCCGTCGATCCACATTCTTTGTTGATGTTGAGGCCGTCGGGCGCAACCGCCGTCGTGATCACCGCCGCCCCCAGCTCTTTGAAAACCTCCGGCGCGACTTTGTAAGTCGCGCCGTTGGCGCAGTCGACGACGATTTTCAGCCCACTTAATGAAAAGCCCCAGGGCAGACTGCCCTTGCAAAACTCTATGTAGCGCCCTTCGGCATCGCCGATGCGTTTGGCCTTGCCCAGGCGCGCTGCAGTGGTCATAGGCTCTGCAAGCTGCGCCTCGATGGCGGCCTCCAGCTCATCGCTCAGCTTGCCGCCGTCGGTACTGAAAAGCTTAATACCGTTGTCGGTATAGGGATTGTGCGAGGCGCTGATCACTATGCCTGCGCGCGCCTGGAAGGTGCGCGTGAGATAGGCAATCGCCGGGGTCGGCATGGGGCCGAGCAAACCAACGTTAACGCCGGCACTGATCAATCCGGCCTCGAGAGCGGACTCAAACATATACCCCGAAATGCGGGTATCCTTGCCGATCAAGACCTGAGCCGGTTTTGCCGCGCTCGAATTTTCCGCGGCAAGCACCTGGCCCACCGCCCACCCCAGCTGCAGAAAAAACTCTGGCGTTATGGGCGCTAGTCCCACTCGCCCGCGGATACCGTCGGTTCCAAAATATTTCCGTGCCATGATTCGCCTTGAAAAGTGTTGTCGAAAATGTCTCAGCCGATCCACTGCCACATGCGCAGCACATCGCGAGTGGCCGCAACGTCATGCACCCGGAGAATTCGCGCCCCCTTTTGGCAGCCGATGAGACCCGTGGCCAAGCTGCCAGCGAGTCGATCGGCGAGGTCGCGACCGAGCAGCCGACCGAAGAGCGACTTGCGCGAGACGCCGAGGAGCACCACACCAAGAGTGGTAAACCTGTTAAGGTGCCGCAGCAGGGCGCGATTATGCTCGTCATTTTTGCCGAAGCCTATGCCGGGGTCCACCACCAGCTGCGCCGGCGCCATTCCCTGTGCGATGCAAAGGTCGCGGCGGTGCACCAAAAACTCATAAACTTCCTCTACTGGATCGGCGTAGCGGGGCTTGTCCTGCATGGTCTCCGGTGACCCTTGCATGTGCATGAGGCACACGGGCACCCCCGTCGCAATCGCCGCGGTCAAGGCGCCTTCAGACCGGAGTGCCCGCACGTCGTTGATAAAACCGGCACCCATGCGCACGGCTTCGACCATCACCTGCGGATTGCTGGTATCGACGGAAACCACAGCGTCAAATCTTTCCGCTACGGCGGCCACCGCCGGAAGTACTCGATCGCACTCCTCCTGAGAACTGACCGGCGCAGCGCCGGGCCGAGTCGATTCGCCGCCCAGGTCCAGCAGCTCGGCCCCCTCCCGCACCAGAACCTCCGCCCGGCGCAAAACCACGTCCATTTGAAGGACACCGTTTTTGTAGCAGGCGCCGCCATCAAAAAAGGAATCCGGGGTAAGGTTCATAACCCCCATGATTTTTGGCATTGAACAATCGAGAAGACGCGGACCGCAACGCAGAATCATACTCTGTACTGGCCGAATAAATAAAAAGGCCAGACGAATTCGTCTGGCCTTTCGAGGGGAGGGTTTTTTAGACTTCTTCGGCGGGTTTGCCGACAGTGCCACGGTCCACGTTATCGCTCTTGGTTTTCGCGCCACCGCCCACATCGCCATCGCGCCACTCGCGCGGTGGACGCACTTTGCGGCGCGCCATCAGATCGGCCACCTGCTCGGAATCGAGGGTCTCAAACTCCATAAGCGCATTTTTCATGGCGATGAGGATGTCCTCGTTCTCCTGCAGCAAAGCTTTCGCTCGCTGGTAACACTGGTCAGTGATCTGCTTCACCTCTTCGTCAATCAGGCGCTGGGTATGGCTGGAAATCTTTTTGCCTCCCATGTATTCGTCGTCCTTCGCGTCATAATCCAACGGACCGAGTTTCTCCGACAAACCGTAATTCACCACCATAGCGCGCGCGATGGAGGTCGCCATCTTGATGTCCTGGTAGGCACCCGTACTCACGCCTTCGGAACCATTGATCATCTCTTCGGCGATCCGGCCGCCGTAGGCAGTGGCAATGTCCCCGAGCAGCTTCCGGCGGCTTTCGCTAATGCGATCGCCTTCCGGCAAAAATTGGGTGACGCCCAGGGCGCGGCCGCGCGGGATAATAGTCACCTTATGTATCGGATCATGTTCCGCCGAGAGAAAACCGATTATCGCGTGACCCGCTTCGTGGTAGGCAGTGGCCTCTTTTTCCTTTTCGGACATCACGAGAGTCCGGCGCTCAGTGCCCATCAGAATTTTGTCACGCGCCTTTTCGAACTCTTCCTCGGTAACCACGCGCTTGTTTGCCCGCGCCGCGAGCAGCGCTGCTTCGTTCACNNAAACCGGGGGTGCCACGGGCGATCACTTTGGAATCGACGCGCTCGTCCAACGGCACCTTGCGCATGTGCACTTTGAGGATCTGCTCTCGGCCGCGCACATCGGGTAGACCCACGTTTACCTGACGGTCAAAACGACCGGGGCGCAGCAGTGCGCGATCCAACACGTCGGGGCGGTTGGTGGCGGC
>DJFO01000307.1:844-18364 GCA_002432555.1 Marinagarivorans sp. UBA5870 | reverse complement strand
CGCCGCGCATTCGGCGCCCAGACGCAAAACCGAACCCCTCTTACACCGTCGATTTCGAGCGGATGAGCGCCCAGCCAGTCGTATAAACGCTCATGGCGGCCCTCACCGAAAAGATACAGATCCATCTCCGATAGGGTCGAGCCAAATCGGTAAGGATCCTTNNCCTCTAGGTGGTCGCCATAACGAACCCGCAGCCGGTAGACAAACCGCCGATCGGCGGAGACGCGCCCGGCGAAGACGCCGTCGCGCAACTCGGTGAGAACCGCAAGGACAGCCTCGGCGGTATCCACCACTTCCACCTGATGTGCGCCCGGCAGAAATGCACGCACCACAAACTGTCCCGGGCCTGCGCTGTGCAGCCCGAGCAGGGCGAAGACATCATCACAATCAGAGTTAATTAGCGAATCGATTTTGGACGGCGACAACAAAGCCGGAGTATTGGTCACAGCAGTGGATCCTTTTCATCTTTTTATCGTCCGGCGCCACCACCCGGCCCGGATAAGTTTATAGGTTAACGGAGCGACGGCTAACCGCGCTCCAGCGCTATAGTGCGCAGCAGCGATTGCACGCGCTCTTCCGAAAAAAGTAACTCTAAGGGCACCGACAGCTTACGCTGCCAATTGGGATACTGAAAGCTCGTCCCGGGCACATTCACCGGATCTTCCAGCAATTCCAGATCCTCCAATTGCACCACAAACAATTGGGATGTGCACTGGCTTACTCCCTGCAACAGGGTGGCGGCGAAGTTTGGCCTCACAGGTTCCGCCAACAGACTGGCGAATTGGTCGCGCTGCACCAGTTGCAAACTCTCCAGCCATTCCAGCAGGCGGACCTTTTCCATGTCCCGCTGAACCAGGACCTCTTCATAGTCGACACCCTCCTCCAACAAATTTAGCCGCTGACGCAATTGCAGATCGGATGCGATCCACCAGCTGGCAATCGTCGGTACATCGTGGTTGGTCAACATCGCCAGGGAATGGGGCTCGTATCCCTGCGGTGGCCGGAACCGGCCATCTTCTTGTTTCTCGAAATAGAACAGCTTGTTGGTAAATATATTCGAGCTGACCAAAGCATGGCGAAATTCCGCGGGCACCACCCCCATGTCTTCCCCGATTACCAGACATTGATTGCGGGCGCTTTCGAGTTTCAACAGGCCGAGCATTTCTCGGAAGGGATAATAGACGTAAGCCCCGTAATCGGCGGTGTGCCCCGGGGGGCACCACCACAGGCGCATCAGCGCCATAGCATGGTCGATGCGCAACGCCCCGCAATGGGCCATATTCGCGCGCAGCAAGTTAATGTAATGCTGAAATCCCGTGGCGCGCAGCGTGGCCGGATCCATCGGCGGCAGTCCCCAATTCTGGCCTTTTTCCGCGAGCGGGTCCGGCGGTGCGCCTATGGCGGCGGACCGGCAGAAGAGATTGAGATTGGTTGCCACTTCGGCGCCGCCGCCGTCCGCCCCAACGGCCATATCGCGCATCAGGCCGACCTTCATGCCGCACTTCTTGGCGTGGCGCTGACAGGCGCTCAGCTGTTCGTCCGCGAGCCATTGTAAATACGCATGAAACTGTATTCGCTCGGCGTAACGACCCGCGGCATCCGAGCGTTCGGCAGGACTCAACTGGTCGATCTGTTGGCCGGTGGTCTCAGCCAAAACCTGATAGAGGCAGAAGTCCTGGAGTGCCGGTCCGTTCAAACTGACGAAGTGTGAGAATTTTTGAGCACGCACACTGTTATTGGCCAATTCTTGCGCGACAAATATTGCGTACATTTCCCGGAACACCGCCATTTTGGTGCTATATACCGCAGCGTAGGCGACCTTTTCCTGCGCGCGTAAGCGCACCAGAATAGGCAGAATGTCATTGGTGTTTTTGACGTAATCCGGTTCAATTTCCGGGTCGATATACAGCGGGTTCAGAAACCGGCGATCAGACGGACTGTAGGGGCTGCAATGCTGCTCCACCGGGTAGCGCAGCGCGTGCAGCGGATTGAGGCCAATCATGTCCGCCCCGGCTTCGGCAACCTCGGTAATCAATAATTTCAGATCGCTGAAATCGCCAATTCCCCAGTTGCGGGCGGAACGCAGGGTGTAGAGCTGGATGATCACGCCCCAGGGCCGTTTGCCTTGAACTACCCAGTCCGGCGTATGAGCTTGAGGTGGCACCACTACTAGTTGCGTCTCGGCCGTTTTGTGACCGTCGACCGTCAGGTAAACCTTCAAACGGTGGTAGCCAATGGGTAAATCCTGCACCGCTATAGAGCGCCGCGAATAGCGCGTGCTCTGATACATGTAGTCGCCGACTTCAGGGTTTTCCTCCGCCACGAATCGCCCGGTGCGCACGCCGCCATTTTCCAGCGTGATTTCATAATGAAATGGATGCTCCAGCTGGTTTGGGGGAAGATTGATCTCGAAATGACATTGCGGCCCGGCGTCCGTCATTAGCAACGGCGGAAACCAATTGCACCAAGGTTCTATGTCTAGCGCGTAGGCTTGTTCCGCAATCACTTCCGGTGATTCGGTGTTGACGCCCATGGCCTGCAGCAGCCTTTGGCGATTTTCCAGAGAGACGAAAACCCGTTCCCCGCGATAATTGTGGTATTCGTTAGCAATGCCCCGCCAGTAAAACAACTTATCTAAGTTGTCCATAAAATGCACACCGCCAAATGGTTCCGATTCTGAGTTGTTATAAGTCTGACCGATAAAAACCAGTCTAGCTTATCTCATGCCAAGTTCTAGTGGTCCGGTCGGAGGTCAGCAACGAAAGAAGCACGACCCAAAGCGTTTGCATCAAAGCGAGAAAGCGCAGGAGCGGTGGCGCTTTCTTGAGCTTTTTGAACGCAGAGCCAAGCGCCCTGGCGCCGCAAAGAGTTACCTAACTTTCCGAGCGGACCACTAGGATTCGCACTGCAGCGGACCGGTCGCGCTGACGCCGCTGCGGCGGAGGCGAATAGCTCCGCAAATCGCGCCGGCCAACGCAAGGTGACTAAAAATCAAACAAACACTTCAATTGTCACTGGTCGTCGGCGGACGCCGCACAGTTTAGGAATCGCTTTGCCCGCCCCTCTATGCGGTGGAGCGCATTAAAGGGTCGAATGCCGCATGGGCGGCTAGAAGTTTTGTTGCAAAAATTCTTTGGCTAAACCGGCGGCCGGTGAATTGGACTCGGCAACTTCCTGCAGAAGTCGTTTCGCCTGCGCCGTCTCGCCCTGTGAATGGTAGGTCTTGGCGAGTTTGAATTTCGCTTCGGGTGTTTTCTGGTGGGTAGGATACTGCTCGATCATTTGCTTGAACCACCTTTGCGACTGTTCAAGCTCGTTTTTCTGAAGATAGATCTGGCCGAGCCAGTAGAGCGCATTGGCCGCATAATGCCCGGAGGGAAATTCCCCAAGGTATTTTTGCAGAGCGACGGCACCGCCGTCATAATCCTTCTGTTTCAGCACTCGATCTATAGCGCTGCGGTATACGGCAAGCTCATCCGCCTGCGCGGCGTCCGAGGGCGGCGCAATCGGTGCGTCGGCCGAGCCGGTCGGAAGAGTGGCGGGCNNTAGTCGTCGGTGCGCTGCTGCTTCAATTGGCGCAGCTCAAACGACTGTTGTTCGACTAAGCCGCGCAGTTCTTGTACTTCCTGCTGCAGCTGTTGCAATCGGTAATAGAGTTCTGTCTGCGCATCTTTATCCGCAGGGGTCGGCGCCCGCGTTCGGGGGGCGGATTTGCCGCCTATAGGCTGAGATTCGATGACCTGAACCTGCCCCCAGGCGGCAGTCGATACCGCCATCACGACGATGGCGGTGGAGACGTATCTCAACATCACGACTTATTGATATTGCAGCTCAACGCGACGATTTTTGGACCAGGAGGTCTCGTCGCTGCCGTTCTCGGCCGCACGCTCTTCACCGTAGCTGACGGTTTCAACGCTGCCGCCGCTCACGCCTTGCAGAACCAGGAAGTCACGTACCGCGTTGGCGCGACGCTCACCCAGAGCCATGTTGTATTCGCGAGTACCGCGCTCATCGGCATGGCCTTCCAGACGAATACCTTTGGAGTTGGTGCGCGCGTAATCAGCGTGAGCGATCAGAGCTGCGCGAGCGGCCGGCAGAAGCTCAGCTGAATCGAATTCGAAGTAGAACACGGTGGCCAAATCGGCGATGGCCGCGGCGGGGTCAACAGCAGCTACCGGTGCATCGTTTACAGCGGCGCCGTTGTTAGCGTTTGCGTTTGGGTCTTCAGCTGGCTTGTTGCTGGAACAGCCCACCATCGCGCCCATGACCACGGCCAATACTGCAAATGACTTCAATGATTTAAACATTTTTAAACACTCCCAAGTGAGCATGAAATAAAAAATTCGACAAATTATTTAGTGAACGGAGACCAAGCCGGTTCCCGCACATCCCCCTGTTTCGACGGCAGACGAAACTTAACACCAGCGTCCATGGAGACCGCGGCCAAAACACCTTTATTCTGGTGCTGCGTTGCATATAGTAACATAGCTCCGTTTGGCGCGATGCTCGGTGATTCATCTAGCCAGGTTTCCGTCAGGATGCGCATGTTACCAGTTTTTACATCCTGCGAGGCGATATGAAAAATACCGTCCCGACGGTGAACCATGACCAAACTCTTGCCGTCGGGAGACAACCGCGGCCGGGCATTATACTCGCCTTCAAAAGTAAGGCGCTCTACCCGGCCGGTCGCCAAACCGACTTGATAAATTTGCGGGCTGCCCCCGCGATTCGATGTGAATACCACGCTCTTTCCATCCGCCGTCCAATTCGGTTCCGTATCTATGGCGAAGTGATCGGTAATGCGGCGCAATCTGCGCGTGGCAATTTCCAAAGTATAAATTTCCGGGTTGCCGTCCTTGGAGAGCACCAGCGCGAGGGACTGATCGTCGGGCGACCAAGCGGGCGCGCCGTTCAAGCCCTGAAAGTTGGTCATCTGGCTGCGTTTTCCCGTCCCCAACTCTTGCACAAATATTGCCGGTCGCGAGGTTTCAAAAGACACATAAGCGACGCGACTCATATCGTGCGACCAGGCCGGCGACAGCAAGGGTTCGCTCGAGGTATAGAGCACCCGATCTCGCGCGCCGTCCGCATCGGCATAAACCAGACGATATCGTCCGGCCCCGGCTCGTTTCAAATCTTCGATATAAAGAATTTTGGTGCTAAACGCACCGCGGATGCCCGTGATGGCCTCATAGACGGCATCGCTGACCGCGTGGGCTAAATCGCGCAGCTGCGCCGTCGTTCCCGCCACCTGCTTTTGAAAAACCTTACGCTGGGACAGCACATCGTAGAGCTCGAACTGCAACTGGTAGCGCCCGCCCACATCGACCATTTGACCGATGACTAAATAGGAGGCACCGAGCAAGCGCCAGTCCCGATAAAAAACCTCCGTCTGCGACTTCGGCATCGCCAGCATGTCGGTTTTGGGGATAGGGCGGAAAAAGCCACTGCGCATCAAATCGTCGGACACGATTTCCTGCAGGTCCTCCGGCAGGCCGTTGCTACCGGCGAAGGGCACTATGGCGATCGGTGTCGGGTTGTCGATGCCCGAAGTGATTTCGATGGTCAATGCGGCCCACGCCGGATTGACGAAAATTCCGAGGGCCAATACCAGGAGCTTTATATATTTCACTGTCGCAAATCCTGTGGTCTGAATACGAGGGTCAATTCCCGGTAATAGCGTTCAAAAACTTCGGGAGGCATATCTTTTATTTCCGGAAACTGCTCCGCTTTTTTCACCGCCTGCACAGCGGACAAATCGAAGAGCGCGTTGCCGCTGCTTTGCGTCACATCCACATTGACCACCCTCCCGGTGGGAACCAACTGGATGCGCAATTCGCACTGCATGCCGTTGCGGGCCGAGGGCGGCCGACTCCAGTTTTGCTCGATGCGCTGCGAAATGACGCTCATGTAACTCTGTGCTGTTACGGCGAAAGATTCCTCCTGCAGACGCATTTCCTCCTGGGCCAGAGCCTGTTCAAAAGCCTGCTGCTCATTCTGTTTGCGCTGTTGCTCTTGCTGCTTCTTTTTTTCCGCCTCGGTCCGGGCCTTCTTATCCGCCGCTTCTTTGGCCTTGGTCTCCTGCTCTTTCTTTTTGCGCTCGGCTTCCGCTTTCACCTTTTTGGCCTCGTCTTCCTTGCGCTTGATCTCCTGTTGTTTCTTTTGCTCAGCCTGTTGTTGGCGTTGCTGCTCCTGCTTTTCCTGTTCCTGGCGCTTCTTCTCCAGATCCACCACCTGCGGCTTCTCCGGTTTGGGGACCTCGCGTTTGGTCTGATCCTCGAGTTTGACCAGTTTCGCCTGGACAAAATTGGGCCGCTTGACTTCCTGCGGCGGGCGCTCGGGCTGCCAACCCACCAGCAAAAAGTACAGGAGGGCGCCGTGCAGGCCGACGCTGACCGTTATAGGTGCAACGTATTTTTCCAGCGTGGCCAGTATCATCTTCGATTCAAATTTTGGGCGGGTCTGTCACCAGACCAACAGATGGCGCCCCGGCGGTTTGCAGCTCCGTCATCAAGGTCACCACCAGACCATAAGGTACCGCCGTGTCACCCCACACCAGGACCGGTGTCGTCGGTTTTTGGCGCAACACTTTGGCGACCGTATCGGTAATCTCCTTTAAGGGTTTTGCCGTTTGCTGGTCCTGCCCTAGATTCAAATAATAAGTGCCGTCGGTTTTAACGGAGACGATCAGTGGCTCTTCGTCTTTATTTTCCATAGGCGCGGACGGCGCCTGTGGCAAATCAACTTTCACCCCTTGCATCAACAGCGGCGCGGTTACCATGAAAACCACCAGCAACACCAACATGACGTCTATGTAGGGCACCACATTGATTTCGGCCATCGGCCGGCGTTTTTGCGGAGCTGCCATAGAAATTCCTAACCGGTGTGGATCTGCCGATGCAGTACCGAAGAAAATTCCTCGGCAAAGGTTTCATAGTTTGCCTTGAGCTGCTCGGCCCGTGCGGCAAACCGGTTGTACGCCAGCACCGCCGGAATGGCTGCGAAAAGACCCATGGCGGTCGCCACCAGAGCTTCGGAAATCCCGGGCGCGACTGTGGCGAGCGTTGCCTGATGCACGTTAGCCAAACCGCGGAAGGAGTTCATGATCCCCCAAACGGTACCAAACAGGCCGATGTAAGGACTTACCGAAGCGACACTCGCCAGAAAGGGAAGATTTTCTTCAAGCTTTTCTTCTTCCCGGGCCAAGGCCACCCGCATGGCGCGTTGAGTTCCTTCCATAATCGCGTCTTTATCGGTACCGGCCTGCTGACGCAGGCGGGAAAACTCCTTAAAGCCCGCGCGGAAAATATTTTCGACACCGTCAGCCGACGACTTGCCGACACCATTATTTCCCTGCCTATAGAGTTGCGAGAGGTCGATGCCGGACCAGAACTGCCGCTCGAAATTAACCAGTGCTCGTTTGGCGCGCGCCTGGTATATCCCGCGCTGCACAATCATGAACCAGGACACGATCGACGCGAGCAGCAACAGTGCCATGACAAACTGCACCAGAAGGCTGGCCTCGGCGACCAAATGCCAAATAGAGAGTGGTTCAGATTGATTCATTGCGGGGTGCCCTTGCGAATTTTTATTGGGGACGGCGGGCGGCTGGTGCCCATGACAGAATAGGTAAGGCCCCGCTGACATACAAGAAAACAAACCTTGCCACGTCGAGATTGACTACTCTGCGGTAGAAACTGCGCACGCAAGCCAAACGCAAAATTGCGGTGCCGGCCGATGCGCGCGCGCGGGCCACGGCAAAACACGGGTTTTGGAGCACTGCAAAACGGGGGAGTTCCATAATTCCGATNNCCGCGGAGGTGGATTGACCAGGCGCGCAATTCTATAGACATTAAATTCGGCCGGCTATAGGCGGGCGAAAAAAATTTTACAGACTAAGGTCCTGCTGACCGGGGCGCCCGGTAGCCAGGCCGAAATGTTCGTAGGCGTTTTGGGTGGCCATTCGGCCGCGGGCCGTGCGCACCATATAACCCTGCTGAATAAGGTAGGGCTCGAGTACGTCTTCAATGGTGTCACGCTCTTCGCTGATGGCCGCCGCCAAGCTCTCGACACCGACCGGGCCGCCGCCAAACTTTTCCATGAGCGCAAGCAGCAGGCGGCGGTCCATGTGATCGAATCCCCGCGCGTCGACATTAAGCATATTNNGCCATGCGCCCGCGCGCGGTGCGGATCAGGAAGCCCTGCTGGATCAGGTACGGTTCGACCACGTCTTCCAGGGTCCCGCGTTCCTCGCTGAGCGCCGCGGCCAGCGATTCCACGCCGACCGGGCCGCCGTCGAAGCTGTCGACGATGGTGCGCAGCAGGCGCCGGTCGAGTTCGTCGAAACCCTGCGGATCGACCTTCAGCATGGCCATCGCCGCGGTGGCGACCGCGCTGTCGATGCGGCCACCGGCGCGCACTTGCGCGTAATCGCGGACCCGGCGCAGCAACCGATTGGCGATACGCGGCGTGCCGCGAGAGCGGCGAGCGATTTCCACTGCGCCTGCCGACTCGAGGTGCACCCCGAGGAGTTCCGCCGACCGCTCGACGATCAGGGTGAGGTCGGCCACATTATAAAACTCCAAGCGCTGCACTATGCCGAAGCGATCGCGCAGGGGCGAGGTGAGCAACCCGGCTCTGGTGGTGGCCCCTACCAGAGTAAACGGGGGCAGGTCGAGCTTGATGGAGCGTGCCGCGGGACCCTCGCCGATCATGATATCCAGCTGGTAGTCTTCCATCGCGGGGTAGAGGATTTCCTCGATCACTGGACTCAGTCGATGGATTTCGTCGATAAACAGCACATCACCGGGCTCCAAGTTGGTCATCAACGCGGCCAGGTCACCCGCCTTTTCCAGGACCGGGCCAGAGGTGGTTTTTAAATCGGCCCCCATTTCCGCCGCGATAATATTGGCGAGTGTCGTCTTGCCCAAACCGGGCGGTCCAAAGACCAGGGTATGATCGAGGGGCTCCCCGCGCATTTTCGCTGCGCTGATAAAAATTTCCATTTGTTCGCGCACCGCGGGTTGGCCGATATAATCGCGCAGCGTTTTGGGACGTATTGCACGGTCGTGCTGGTCCTCGCGGGGTTTAGCGGCACCATCGATCAGGCGGCCCGCGACAAAAGTATCCGGTTCGATCATAGCGTCCTCACTTCGGCATCATGCTGCGCAGTGCCAGTCGAATCAGATCTTCGCTGCGCGTCACCTGCTGTTCGCTGAGCACCGCGTTCAACACCCTGGCCGCCTCCGTCGGTTTGTAACCCAGCGCGATGAGTGCGCTTTCGGCATCGGCGAAGATTTGATTTTCCGAGGCCGCCGCCGCTTTGACCGGCGCCGCTATAACCGTCGCCGTGCCGGCCCAATCTCGCAGCCGATCGCGCATTTCCACCACCAGACGTTCGGCGGTTTTTTTTCCGACTCCCGGTACCCGCACCAGGGCGTCGAGATTGTTGCTCATGACACAGCGGACAAACTCGCTGGTGTCCATGCCCGACAGAATACCCAGGGCCATCTTGGGTCCCACGTTGCTGACCTTGATCAATTGCCGAAACAGTGCACGGTCGTCTTTGGTGGCAAAAGCGAACAGCTGATGCGCCGTCTCGCTGACGGAGAAGTGGGTATGCAGCACCACCGTCGCGCCCAATTCCGGCAGTTGGTAGAAAGTCGTCATAGGGGCGAGCAGGTCGTACCCAACGCCCTGGACGTCCACCAATAGATGCGGCGGCTGTTTTTCAAGCAATGTTCCCTTCAAACGTCCAATCACACCCATCGACCTCTGCGAAAATGTTGCGCTTGTACCAGATTTTGTTGCGTATTTGCATGGCATAGCGCCGCGGCCAGCGCGTCGGCCGCATCCTCCTGCGGCGCCTCGGGCAGCTGCAAGAGCGTTTTCACCATGTGTTGCACCTGCAATTTGTCGGCGGCTCCCGTGCCGACAACCGCTTGTTTAATTTTGCGCGTCTCGTATTCGAAGACTGTCAAATTGCAGCTGACGCCGGCGACTATAGCCGCCCCGCGTGCCTGACCCAGCTTAAGCGCAGACCCCGCGCTCTTGGCCATAAACACCTGCTCGACCGCCATCTCGGCGGGTTGATAGCGGCCGATGATTTCCACCACCGAGGCAAAAATCACTTTGAGCCGCTCAGGCAGTTCGAGCTCCGGGTCAATTCGGATTACGCCGCTGGCAATGTAGCGCAACTTGGCCGCGCGCTTTTCCACCAGGCCATAACCGGTTTTGCGCGAGCCGGGGTCTATGCCCAATATCACCGTCATCAGATTGTCCAAGAGTAAAGCGCAGGCTGTATCCTTATACAGCTTAGTTGGATCGCCAGCCCATTAGCAACCGGCCGCTTAAACGACGCGCCAATCGATGGGCGTCTTGCCGTGCTCTTCGAGCCAGGCATTGGTTTTAGAAAAGTGACTGTTGCCGAGAAATCCGCGGTGCGCAGACAGCGGCGACGGGTGCGCCGACTGCAACACCAAATGTTTCTGTTTGTCGATCAGTGCCCCTTTTTTCTGGGCGTAGGATCCCCACAGCAAAAATACCAACCCTGCCCTCTCTCGATTTAGCGCTTCAATTGCCTTGTCGGTAAAAGTTTCCCAGCCTTTGCCCTGGTGCGCCCCCGCCCTGCCCTGCTCCACCGTGAGGGTCGCGTTCAAGAGGAGCACCCCCTGCTCCGCCCAGGCTTGCAAGCACCCGTGCGACGGAATGGGGACACCCAAGTTTCGTTCGATTTCTTTAAAGATATTGAGCAGGGAGGGTGGAAAGGGCACACCGGGTAACACGGAAAAACACAGGCCGTGGGCCTGGCCCGGGCCGTGATAGGGATCCTGGCCGAGAATCACCACCTTGACCCGGTCAAAGGGCGTGGAGTTGAACGCGTTGAAAATATCCTTGCCCGGCGGATAGATCACGCGCCCTTCGCGCTTCTGCTCCTGCAGAAACGCCTTGAGCGCGCGCATGTAGGGTTTGTCAAATTCCTCTTGCAATACCGCGAGCCAGGAAGGTTCAAGTTGCACACTGCGTTCATTTGGCACGGTCGCCTCCTAGTCAACTTCGGATCAGCAGTCTGTCAGACACCGGGGTGACCCCGGTGATTTCTGCAAGCGAATTCCCAGACAAAGGCGCGCCCATCTGGTAACTTGCGTTGCGCTCGGAGGTTGGGGTTGGCAGCGACAGTGGCCTTGACTCGAGCGGCAGCAAACTACCACAGACTTCCAGGTTCGCGTACCCATGACGGCGTCCTTACGACATTTTTCTCTGGTTTTGGGATTGGGGATCCTGTTGGCAGCCTGCGGTGGAACGCGCGAGCCTCCGCCCCCAAAGACAGTGGCCAAACCACTGAATGACACGGGCGTCACCCGTTGTTTCGGGCCCGATGCCGCCGCCGCGCCATGCCCGGTGCTTGCCATCCCGGGACAAGATGGCGAGTTCGGCCGCGACGCTCGCCGACCTCTGGCGAAAACCGGTGGTGGTTTTGCCGGGTTCGATTTCAGCAAGCTCGGGGAAAACGGGCAGCCGCTGCCGATTCAGGATCAAAGCTGGCAGGTCGATGGCACCGAGACCGCCGGAACCCGCTGGTCCTGCGTTCAGGATCATGTGACAGGTCTGGTATGGGAAATCAAAGACCAGAACAACAACAGCGCGCAGCACTTCAATCACACCTACAGCTGGTACGATCCAAACAGTTTGACCAACGCCGGGGCGAGCGGTCGTGAAAACCTCGGAGCCTGTGTTCCGGCAGGCGAGTGCGACACTGACGCCTTTATCACCTACCTCAATTCGATCGCCCTGTGCGGCCGGCAAAATTGGCGACTGCCGCAGGTCAACGAACTCCTCTCGATTATCAACCAGGACCAGCCAGCGCCGCCGGTGGACACGCATTATTTTCCAAACACGTCCCTAAACGCTTATTGGACCGGCCAATCGGTTGCCCAGGTACCGGCTAAAGCCTGGTACGTTTACTTTACCGCGGGCAGTTCGGGCAATCTCGACAAATCAGGCCGCGCGCACCTGCGACTCGTGAGTCCAACGGAATGATGGAAATTTTATGAAGCCTTGGCTGGGATTTTTCCTGTTTACCCTCGGCATCGCCGATTCTGCGGCGGAGTGCAATCCGCTGATTCCCGCAACGCTGTCGAGCGAGCGATTCGATGTCGCCGCCGGCACAGTCGCAGACACCGACACGGGTCTCACCTGGCTGCGCTGCAGTCTCGGGCAAACTTGGGATGGGGAGACTTGCGCGGGCGAGGTGACATCCTACCGCTGGCAGGAGGCGTTGCAGGCGGCCGAGGAAGAGAGTTACGGCGCGCACCATGACTGGCGACTACCCAACCGCAAGGAACTCGCGTCCATAGTGGAATTTCGCTGCTTTCAGCCGGCCTCGGATCCGGTGCTTTGGCCGGGCATAATTGCCGCTCGTTACTGGAGTGCCACCCCGTTTCCCGGCTCTGCCCCCCTCTCGAGCTGGTTTGTCGACTTCGGCGATGGCAGCTACGGCAATAGCAATCTCCTCGACTCCTACCACGTCGTTTTAGTGCGCGGTGGCGAAG
Organism: Marinagarivorans sp. UBA5870; assembly: GCA_002432555.1. Next base: position 5,813 of record DJFO01000307.1, on the reverse strand, counting down.
CGTTTTAAACGCAGCCACTCGAAAAAAGCCCGGCAAGCCGGGCTTTTTTATTGCCTGCGAAAGCCCTCGGGAAACCTACGCCTCCAGTGTTCCCGCCAAGCCAATCCGGTCAGAAATAGAGCCCATAAACGACTTGTGACTACCGCTGGCGGCCTTGAAGCCGCTAAAACCGGACATGCGAGACGCTAAAAGGAAAGGCGCGTTCGCCAGCCCGTGGTTGCCATCGCCCATATCCGTGACCTGCACGAACAGGGTGGTGTTGATCAACGGTTGTCCGTCGGGGCCTTCTGTGTTGACCAACTGCTGAATGAAATATGCCGGCACCTGGCTGAGCAGGGCCACCATCTTGCCGGTATTGTTGTCGTTGCCGCTGTGGGAAAAGTTGTGGTGGTTCAGGTTGTCATTGAGTCCTGGCAAGCGGCCGCCGGCAAACCAACCCGCCTGGTCATTGCTCAGCTGGATAGTGGCCACATTGGTCAAACCGCATTTGAGTGCGGCTATGACTATGTCGGACACGGTCTTGCCGTCGTCCACAATATGTTTGGGGTCGCCGGTAAAGGTCGCGGGCGTTTTACATTCTTCGCCCACGTCTTGCGGGGTGTTGGCGTTCTCAATGCGGCGCTCAATGGCCGCCAAGGAATCCAAGTGGCTGTCAAACCGCTGATATTCGTCGACGCCCAATTTTCGCTGGAGGGATGACAAGGCGCCGCGGCTCATGGCGAACACACGCTTGTAGGAGTCGTCGGTGCTGTTGGTCGGCGGCGTGCCGCTGAAAAGATTTTGGTACAGCTTGGCTGAACCTTCGATATGCGCCGCCTGTTGACCCGCCTCTTTGGTAAAAAATTCATAACCCGCCGCCTGCACCCCGGCCCGCACTACGCGGTAGGGCGCCGTGGGGAAATTGCGCGAGAGGTGGGCGTCCAGGGTGTCCTTGGAACTGTATTCGTAGGTGCCCATGGACTTGAAGGTGCTGCCATGACCGCCCTGGCCCATGTTTACCGAGTGGAATTCGCACACGGACGCCACCGGCAGATAGGGCTCGGTACACAAATTCATTTGGGTTGCCGACGAAGGCCGCCAGAGGCCCGGAGGCGCGCCATTGGGCAAGTACATAAATACCACGCGCTTATTGGCGGCGGCCTGGGCGGTGGCATAGCGGCTGGCAAACACGCCGGCAAGCAGCGGCACGGCTTTTAACATAGCGGTGGAGACGCCCGCGCGGGCGACCATATCGAGGAAGCGGCGACGCTCCCGGTTGTTATGACGCTCTCTTTGATTCTTGATGTATTTCATTCTGCAATCCTCAATTCTGTGTCCGTTCGTCGACGACTAGCGACGGAAGCGGATCAAGTCCAGTTTGCCCAGGGCTTTGAACATGGCTTTCGGGCTTTGATTGTTCTCGCTCAGCGCGCCATTGAGGATTTCCGCAGCGCAGTTGAAATCGTCCGCCTCCTCGGCGTCGAGCAGCCGCTCCGATTTGGAGACATCTATAGCCCCATTGGAAATGGGCCGCCCCGTAGCCATGCGGAAGGTTTTTTCCACCAGGCACGCCTGGGTCGCTTGAACATCGCCCAGCATTTTCGACAATTGTTTCGCGCCGCTGAAGGGCAGTGCGGTAGAGACATCCGTCAGGTGTTCTATGCCGATCAGCTCGCCGGAAGGGTCGACGGTCAGCTGGTTCCGGTAAAGCCCGAGGTCCAACTGGAAGGTGCGCGGCAGCCCGATTTCGCTAAAGTCTTCCATCCCGAAACCGAGCGGATTGATCATGGTCTTGTGGCAACCGTCGCATTTCGGGTGGGTGGTGATCTTGCCGTAGTACAAGCGCGTGCTCATTTCGCCGTTGGCCTTCAGAGCCTCTACTTCTTTGGCCAGTTGATCGCGCTCCTCGACCAGGGTTTCCGGCGGCGGATCTATGTGGTGGCAAAGCATATTTTCACGCACGTTGACCGCGCGCAGAATTGGCGAGGACTGGTCCGGGTGAGCCCAGGTGGTGAGAAACGCGCCCGTGGTCGCCACCCCGCCCCGCACCGTGGTGGGCGTTTTGACAAAGGTTGCAGCGCTGGCGCCATTGGCGTTGCGCGTTATGCCGTAAAAGGTGGCGAGAGTCTGATCCAGAAAGGTGTAGTCCGCCTTGTAAAAATCGGCGAAGGGAACCCCCTCGGTGTTGAACACATACCAGAAGAACTCCTGCAGTTCCTTGACCATGGAATCGCGCACCGCCGGAGTAAACTTGGTGTCGTTGCGGCGGAAATTCTGATCGTAAAGTTTATCCGTGCGCATCCAGACAGTGACAAAGTGCTTCACGTGTCTTTCACCCTTAGGGGAGGCGATCAGGCGATCGACCTGCGCAGCAACCCCAGCCTCGGTATTCAACGCACCGCTCTTGGCCGCGGCGAGGAGCGTATCGTCCGGTAGGCTGCCGGTGTAGGTGTAACTCAGTGCGGCGGCAAACTCGTAAGGATCGAGCACGAAGGCCGCCGGGTCCGCCAACTCAAGGGAAGATTGCGGGTCGGGCTCCACCGTTTTCGGCACGGCCGGTGCGACGGTCACATTGCCAATATGCAGGTCTTTATCATTGCCCGCAGTGCCGTAAGGCTGTCGGCCTTGGTCGCCGTTGAAGGAGATCACCACTTGCTGATTTCCGGTCACTCCGGTGACGAGATATCTGTACTCTTTGAACTCGTAGTGATCTACCAGCGTCATGGCGATCATGCGGCCGCCCACCGTCAAAGTCATTTGCGGCCACTGCTTGACGTTGTTCTCCAGGTAGTCGTTGCCTTTCAGGCTCAGCACGATCAGCGCTGGATTGGTGAAGGTGAAACTGTGGGAAATATTGCCGTTCGTGTAGAGGTTCCAGTAGCCCTCGCGCGCTTCGCCCGCGGAGCGATTGGTGAAACTTGCTCCGTTCACCGTCACACCACCACTACCGGCGACATAGTCGTCCGCGGTGCCGCCGGTGGAACCGCCGGTGTTGCCCCAACCATTGGCGAGAGCCTCGGCCACGGGAATACCCAATTCGGAGCGGTAGAGAAAGTTGGGGGAAATCAGGGTGGCGACGATCGCCCAACGCAGGCCGGCCTGCACGGTCGGTGCCTTGGTGAACAGGTCCTGGAACTGAGCGACTTCGTTGTCTTCTGCCGCGGGACCCGTGCGCAGCGGGCGGCGGAACGCCTTATAGGCGAATTCATTGACAAACTTGGTAGCNNAAGGTTCTGGCCAATTGCCCAGTCGGCAATCGCTTCCGCGTTGGCGAAATAACGATCGCCCACCCCGCCGGTTACCACGGCGTCTATGTTGTTAGGGAAACGGCCGATGGTGACGTCCGCGGTCGTCTCCAGGTGTTGGGCCGGCACGGTCGCCGTCGGAAATAGATCGCGCACAGAATTGGCGTACTCGTAAGACGTGAGCAGTTTGAGCGCGCGATCGCCATAGAGCACAGGATCCGCGGGGTCGCACGAAGCCGCCACCACTCGCCAGCGTTCGATAAACGCGGTTGCATCGGCGGCGCACTGGTTTTGGCAGGTGCCGGGCGCCGTTTTGGGCATGGTCTCGTGGATCACGCGAAAAAGGGATTCACTGGTCGGAAAGCCATTGAGATTGATGACGTTCTGCCCGCCGACGCCCACCCCTCTCTCACCGTGGCAAAACTGGCAATTGGTTTCATAAATCGTCTGACCGCGATCGACGTCAGGCGTGAAGTCCGCAAACTTGGGAGCGCCGCTCGAACTGGAGCTGGACGACGAACTGGAGCTAGAGGACGAACTGGAAGACGAGGCGCTGGATGAGGAACTGGAATTCGACGACGAACTCGATGAGCTCGAACTACCGCCGGTCGAACTCGAAGAACTGCTGGAGGAGCTGGATGAACTCGATGAGCCTGAAGATCCTCCGCCACCGCAGGCGGACAAGAGAACCGCGCACAGCGTTATCCCCAATACGCGCCGACTGTTGAGCATACGGGTCCAGAACGACCGGCGCCGCCCGCTATTTTCAGTCTTCATGCCTACTCCCCTTTTTTATTTCAGTGCTTATGCCGCAACGGATGCGAAGTTAAAATCCTCATAGGCTATGGTACAAAAAAGCGAACTTAGGATGTTGTAAGCAAATCACAGATGCGGGAGCCGATCCGGCACGCAGCTTAAAAGTAATCGGTTACGCTCAAAAGTAATCGGTTACGCCTAAAGCAGTTTGTGACCTAATCGGTGGGGAGGCGGGAGCCCGCGGCAGAGCGGGTCCCGCTGAGGGCAGTTCAGGCTTCCGGACGCATGTGCGGGAACAGCAACACGTCCCGAATACTGGGGGAGTCCGTCAACAGCATAACCAGGCGATCTATGCCTATACCCTCGCCGGCGGTGGGCGGCAGGCCGTACTCAAGCGCCCGAATATAATCCGCATCGTAATGCATGGCTTCCAGGTCGCCCGTATCCTTTGCCGCAACCTGCTGGCGAAAGCGTTCGGCCTGGTCTTCCGCGTCGTTCAACTCGGAAAAACCATTGGCGATCTCCCGGCCACCGACAAAAAATTCGAATCGGTCGGTAACGAAGGGATTGGTGTCACTGCGGCGGGCGAGCGGCGATACTTCCGTCGGATATTCGGTGATGAAGGTGGGCTGCTCCAGGCGGTGCTCCACCGTCTTTTCAAAAATCTCGATCTGGACTTTGCCGAGTCCCCAGGAATCTTTCAGAGGAATTCCCAAACGATCCGCGACCGCCCGCGCGCCGGCAAGGTTATCGAGGTCGGCGCGCGTGAGTGCCGGATTGAATTGCAGAATCGAATCAAAGACGCTCAAGCGCGCAAAGGCTTGGCCAAAATCGTAGGTAACGCGCTCATCGCCCCGGGTGTTTATCACTTGGGTAGTGCCCAGGACCTGCTCTGCCAACTGGCGCAACATATCTTCAGTGAGATCCATCAGGTCGCGGTAGTCCGCGTATGCCTGATAGAACTCCAGCATGGTGAATTCCGGGTTGTG
>DJFO01000307.1:0-822 GCA_002432555.1 Marinagarivorans sp. UBA5870 | reverse complement strand
CATGTCGAGGGCGTTGTGGTGGGTGACGAAGGGACGCGCGGTAGCGCCGCCCGGAATCGTCTGCAGCATGGGCGTCTCCACTTCCAGGAAGTCGCGGCCATTGAGGTACTGCCGGATGAACTGCACCACCTTCGAACGCACCACAAAGGTTTCGCGCACCTCCGGATTAGCAATGAGATCCACATAACGCTGACGGTAGCGGATTTCCTGGTCGGCGAGGCCGTGAAATTTGTCGGGCAGGGGTCGCAGGGCCTTGGTGAGCAGCTGATATTGCTCCATGTTGACGTAGAGATCGCCCTTGCCGGATTTATGCAGAAGACCTGCGACACCTATGATGTCCCCGAGATCAAGCAATTTGGCAAATTCGCGGGCTTCTTTTGTGACATAGAGTTGGATTTGGCCGCTGCCGTCTTGCAACACCATAAAGGCGCCGCGGTTGCGAATCACCCGACCCGCCACGCTAACCTGCTTGGCCAGTGCTTCCAGCTCTTCTTTGCTGCGCGCGCCGAATTCCCCCTGGAGGGCTTGGGCCTGGTGCTGCGGGCGGAATTGGTTGGGGAAGGCATTGCCCTCGGCGCGCAGGGCGGTGAGCTTGGCGCGGCGCTCGGCGATCAATTTGTTTTCGTCTAAGGGTTGTTCGGTCATGGTGATGTCTTGTTTGTTGATGGTTACAAGCCGGCTTTCAAACTCGCCTCGATGAACATATCGAGATCGCCGTCGAGCACTGCCTGACAGTTGCTGGTCTGCACGCTGGTGCGCAGGTCTTTTATGCGGGAATCGTCCAGCACGTAGGACCGAATCTGGCTGCCCCAGCCAATGTCG
>DJFO01000135.1:1225-4987 GCA_002432555.1 Marinagarivorans sp. UBA5870 | reverse complement strand
GTCTTCCCCTTTTTCTTGTTTCATCAGGTTGTAGGCTTCATCGAAAACCTGCTGAACCACACGAATCAAATGGCGAGCCGTCATTCCGCCTTGCCCCCGGATTTTTTCCACGAGGGGAGAGCGGTCCGACGGCGAGGGCAGAGGGGACAGACCGCGAAACTGCCGGTAACGCTTCAAATAAGGCAAAAATGCGGGGGGAACGGAAACGTCGCGTAATTTACGGCCTTTCCCGTAGATTTTCAGCCACCAATTTGAATGCTCATCCTGCCAAACGNNNGCAAAAAAAGCGTTTTGAGGGAAGCGACAGCGAAAAGGGCTCGCTCGTAAATGCCGTCATGATCGGCCATGGATTCGGCGGATTTTAAGACATACTGCCATTGTTCTTCCGTTAAGCGCCGCACTTCCTTAACCTGAACGTTTTTGATGAAATATCGGCAGTCGGTTTTAGCGATTTGGGCGGGATTGCCGTAGCAGATCTCCTCGTTGATTAGATATTTATAAAAAGCAATGACCGCAGTAAATGTTGCATTCAAAGTCTCTTGCGATGGCCGGTATTGCTTACGATCGGGCACGGAATCTGCTGGTCGATTTTTGGGCAGTTTCAGCCGAAATGGTAACCAAGCAGGATTGGCTAAATAAACGCCGTCTTGATACGAGAAGTGATCCGCTGTGGCAAACCCAATCCAATCGACCTGCGGTCTCCAGCAGAAATCGGCGTACTCCAAGAGGTCGGCTTTCCGCAGGCCGTCCATCGGCTGATCTTTGGAAAGAAACAGCCAAAGCAGGAAACGTTCGGTTTCATTGCGAAACCGTGCGAAGGTGTGGTCGGACTTGTTCCTGCCGACATACAGTAAAAAGTCTGAACCCCATTGCCAATGTTGTGGCCGCCACGACTGGCCGGACTCCAGGAAGGTTTTTAAATCTGGATACTGATCGAGCTTGAAGTCCTTGAGCTCGGCGTATGTCGGGTACAGTGGAAACGGCTTTGGAAAGCGCATAGGTCCGGTGTCCGTAAACGGTTTAACGCGTTGAGGATTTGAGGCATTATAGACGCTCAATTCTTTCTTGCCAAATACTGAATAGTATTGGACATAGCGAGCATAACCCGAGGCTGGTCAGCTAGACCTCATGCGCATGCCTTGCCACGCTTTGTCAGGCCTACCCTAAACTTGCGCCCAAAGATCGTCCAGTCGTGATTGCGGATTCAGAGATATCTAAGGGGTACTGGGAAAAAACGATCACTTTATCACGTGAAACATTGTGTGAAACTTGTGCAAGCTAAGCAATTGATAATCAAGACGAATTTTTACGCTAGAGCCACTCTTAGCAGCATAGGGACCAGCAAGGCGGTGCCTGAGAGGGTATCAGGTCGCCAGAGCGGCTAGGGTATTTGGACATCGGCGAGATATCTGGATTCGGCATTTTCCCACCGGCGTAGCAGCCTGCGGAGACCGCAAAGACGGCTGCTCACATAAAGGGCGACGCGAGGCTGTAGATTTGTGTTCTTCGTGGCGAGGCCACTAGGTCAAAGGCGGAGTTCCTGCGACAACAAAGCCAGCTCGGCCATAATTTCATCGGTCTCAAGTTCCTTCTGGCTCATATACCTCGCTAAATCCTCGCGATATATTTTGCGCAGGTTGCCAAACCGATGGCAGGGTATCTGTCCCTCATTAATAATGTGTTCAACGAAATACTCGCGCGAGACATTGACCAGGTCTGCAGCTTCCTGGATGGTCATGGTATCGGGCGGAACGGTGAAATTCGTCATTTATCGAATTCTGTCTAATGGGAACGAAACGCCGTCTGAAGCGCGATCAATTCTTCCATAAATTGCCCAAATAATGAAATCGATACCCGATTGATAGAATGGGAAGATACAGATTCGGAAGCATCTTCTGCGATATTTCCCTCGGGAGTCTCTCGCCACTGTAGAGCAATTGCATTGGGAACTATTGCCGAGTCTTCCTGCACATCAAACAATTGCTGTTCTACATTTGATATCTGCGCGTTTTCATTTAACTCAATGGTTCTCGGACACGGTTCGAAATGGACGACGGTGGCCTCATCCGGAAGATCGTCGGCAATACGATGCGCATATTGAACGAGGCGTGAATCCGCGAGTATAAACATATACGCGAACTCATGGTTCGGGCGGGTGGTCCGGAGAATTCGCCCCAAAACCTGCCGAAAATGCAATTCCGTTTTCACTCGGGACAGATGGCAGCACACTTGTAATCTCGGAATATTGGTTCCTTCGCTGACCATACCCACTGAGACAATCCAGTTGTCCTTGGATGTGTTGAAATCCAACAATTTTTCGGCGGCATTTGCGGTTTTATGCGTGATCAGCATCGCCGACTGCCCGTAGTGGTGAATCAACCGGTCGCAAATGACGCGGGCGTGCTCAACGTTAGACGCAATGATGAGGCCGCCGGCGTCGGTCGATATTTGTTGCACTTGTTTTAACTGGCGAATCGATCGTTCCAGAACGTGGTCGAGCAGGCGCTCATTTTCCAGAAGGGCCTGATAAGGCAGCTCTTCCTCGGCAAAAAGCTGCGAAATACCGCCATAGACCGTCGGCGATTGTTGCTCGTCTTCCTGCCGTCGAACTTCTATCCCGTTGTTGTCAATCACAACGATTTGTGGTGTGCGGCACACCCCATCCGCGATGGCTTCCTGCAGCGAATAAACAAAATCAGGCTTCAATTTGCCATCCGGACGCACATAATTTGCGAACACTACGGGCAAGTCGTCCGAGCGCCACGGTGTTCCCGAAAGCGAAAGGGTGTAACACGCCCGGTCGTGCAGCTGGGTAAAAATAGCCTCACCCCATGCGTTACCAGGTTTGTAGTCCGCTCCGCCGCAATGGTGGATCTCGTCGAAAATAACAAATACTCGGAAATGGTCGAATACCTGCCAGAAATGATGATTCAGGTAACCCAGCGCCTGGTAGGTGATGACGCAGCCTTTGGACCCCATCTCTCCGGTCATGGGAAGCCCGGTAAACGTCGCGAGGTCCCGGGTAAAGCTCGCTTTTACCACCTGCGAAGGTGTAATGCAGATGACCAGATCGATGAGGTCATTTTTGAAAAGGCGGGTAGTGAGGGCCGACGCCATGACGGTTTTGCCCGCCCCTGGGGTAGCCACTGAGAGGAAATGCCGTTGGCCTCCTTGATAGGCCCGTAGTGCCCGATTGATGCAGCGGGTTTGCCACGAACGCAGCCGCACTACAAAGTCACTCGTCCTGCGAGCAACTGCTCCAGAGCCCGGATCCTGCCCAGTAGGCGAGAGTTTTCATCGACGGCAGACTCAAACTTCTCCGTCGCCAGCAGCCGCAGGTCCGGATAGGTCTCGCTGATCCGCTTGTATTCTTCGATTTCGCCCATCTGGCTGATTGCTTTCAACCGGTACTCGCCCAGCTCCTTTCTCAGCTGCCCATAGAGTAGGGGAGGTGGCTCCGACGCTCTGGGACGAACCGGTGGAGTTTGTCCCAGCCGCAAACGCGCTTCCGGTTGCATCCCCACTCCGTCCTTTAGCACCACGAAATACGCCTTCCCCCGCTCATTGCGATGTTTTGCCAATACCCCGCGTCGCAAAAGGGTGACGAACTTTCCATTGACCCACCGTCGCAGGACGACTTTGTCGAGCATGATGGACTTGTCGCGCCTAAGGATCTCATTGCGGACGGAGGTGACAGTCAGATGTCGATCCTTCTGATCCTGAAGGATCTCAAAAAGGATCGTGTCGCGGTTATGGGTCATA
>DJFO01000135.1:0-1214 GCA_002432555.1 Marinagarivorans sp. UBA5870 | reverse complement strand
AGTGAACAAACTGGCTCAACTCTTTGGCGAAAACGTCAGAAAGCAGCGCAATCGCCGGGGCGTTTCCCAAGAAGATCTCGCCCATATCTGCGGCATCGACCGCAGCTATATGAGCCGTGTCGAACGCGGGATCGTACGCATCACTCTGGAAAAGGTATACATCATCGCCACAGCACTGGAGTGTGAACCCAGCGAGCTGCTTCCCTCGATTAAAACCCCGCATTTGCTCGGCTGACGCGATCCCCGCCCACCGCAATAGAATTTTCTTGCCTTACGGCTTTCGCGTGATCCGGTATCCCAAATCACTGATGATGTCTTCGAACTGCTCTGCCGCCAATGGGCTGTCGATTGACAGGTGGCCAACGGATGGGTCCGCGACGACGATCGCCTCACGGTCACGCGTCTTCACGGTCTCGACGATCTTGCTGACGCAGCGCTGACATTTCATACCGGGCACATGGAATTCGCTCATGTCTTTTCTCCTGAAGGGTGAGTAGAAGCCCCAGTCTGGACCTTCCAACAATGGTAAGGTCAAGCGCTGATTTTGGTTGGATGAGCAGGCGATACGTTATTTGCATTTCGGCCCGAGGAGGGGCTTGACCTTCCAATAATGGGAAGGTCGATACTGGCTTCATTCCATGAAAAATTGAGGAAACAGCCATGATTCCAGCCACTTCGCGTCCATCCCATGCGACGTTCCGATTCACAGTTGAAGGCATGACCTGCGCGTCCTGCGCTGGTCGAGTCGAGAAGGCACTAAAAACGCTCCCAGGAGTAGGGGAGGCCAGCGTCAACTCGGCGTTGGAGGAAGCGCAGATCGTCGCGCCTGGCGATACCCACTGGCAGAGCATTGCCGCCGTGGTGGAAGCCGCCGGGTACCGCGTCAGCACCAGCGAGGTGACACTCGCGATTGGCGGAATGACTTGCGCCTCTTGTGCGGGTCGAGTCGAAAAGGCGTTACGTGCCGTTCCCGGCGTCCTGGAGGCGTCAGTCAATCTTGCGACGGAAAACGCCCGTATCCTGATTGTCCGCCGAGCAGTCACCCAGGTGGAACTTGTTGAGGCTATAGAACGCGCTGGCTACCAAGTGCGGCGTTTGCCGGAGCAGGGCGGGGCAACCGTTGCCGCCGAACCGGAGGTTGTCTTCAATCGTGAAGCCCGCGCCGTGTTAATTGCCACGCTTCTGTCCCTTCCCTTGGTAATCCCTATGCTCGC